>JAZRTL010000037.1:0-2383 GCA_045652025.1 Eubacteriales bacterium | reverse complement strand
TGAATAATTCGCTTCCCTCTCGTCCTCGCTCACGCGGTAATCGTTGGTAAAGCTAAAGTGCTCGGATTGGGCGTCCCAACCGCCGCCCCATTCGCTATCGTAATTACAATACACCGCCAAATCCATAACGGGTGCTTGGTTGTAGGAATAACTCTCCACCAGCTTAACAAAATCACCTTGGGAGAGATTTTCGTTCAAGCCGAGCTCGGCAAAATATGCAACAAATCCTTCCTTTAGGTTGTGGTTTATAATTTCCTCTGCCAAGCGGTCGAGCTTTATTTCGTTCGCGATTGTTATATATTCGACGTCTTTATATACAATATGCCTGCGGTCGCCCTTAAAAAATACAGTTTCGCAGGACCCATCCTCGTACCGCAACGTTAACGCCCAACCGCCTCCCATAACCTCCTCCTCGGTCGGAGTGGTATGAGTCACAAAGGTAAACTCGGAAAGGTATTCGGCAAATTTTATTGCGTCTTCGCCGAAAAACGAATATTTATATTCTCCCGGATAGGAAGTATAGGTTACCGCGCTCGTGCCTTTTGGGTCTTGCATAGACGACTCGGTGGCGGGCTCGGAATCGGGCTCGGGGCTTTCGTCGATTGGACGTTCTATTTTGCTTTGCTCGGTAATGTTGGCGTCTTCATCGGCTTGCGAGCATTCCAAACCGACTTGCTCGGAGCTATTAACGAAGCCGCAACCGACAAAAACCAACGCGGCGGCTATTAAAATTATTAACAGTGTCCTTTTCATGTTCTGTGTCCCCTTTTCTGTTAATCCACAATATGAATATCGGGGTTGCAATCTACGGTTGTGTCGTTAAAGGTATACATATCTCCGACAAACTCGCAATATGCTTTAATTCCCGCTTCGGTTTCCCAATTCATATCCCTAACGTTGCCCGTTCCGCTTCCGATATAGAAGCAGGACACGCCATAACCGAGAAGCGTGTTTATTTGGTCTTCGGTAAGGCGAGCGTAATAGGATTCGCCGACAAATTCGCCATCGATATTTATCGTTACCCTTTGCGCTTCGCCAACAACGCTCAAAAGCAGCTGCTCTAAATCGATAAGATCGAAGGTTTTGACCAAAACGTTAAATTTTTCTTGCTCGTTATCGTTCATAGACATCATTATTGCAAGAACCGAACCGATTTTATTGCTGTATCCTTCGGGGCGGTACATATCCGCCGCAAATTCGCCCACCTCGCCCGTGGTATATACAGTGCGCGGCGATGGGTCAGAGGGGTTTGGCTCTACGGGGTCTTGCTCGTTCGGGAGAAGAACGGGGTCGGAAGAAATTCCGCCAACTCCGCCTATATACCAAGAATTTTCGCTCGTGTCAACGGCGGAGCTATCGTTCGGTTCTTCGGATTGGAAATCGGCTTCGCCGCCAAGACCGCTTTGGGCGGTGCTTTGGCTCGATATTTCCCTATTTGTAACAAACAAGCCGATAGCTATTACAAACAGACAAGCGAAGATTGCGGCGATGGCAAGGGTTGCTCGAAATGAACGGCTTGCGCACTTTTTAACCGCAATGCCGCTCGGCAAAACCTTACTTTGCGGCGGAACAGGGATTGAATTAAACCGCTGTCTTATTAGTTTTTTTAATCTCATATTATCACCTTAACTCTTTTTTTAATTTCTTTAAGGCGCGTTGGTAGCGCTTTTGAACGGTCGCGAGAGGAAGCCCCAAAATTTCGGCGATTTCGCGGAACTTGAGCCCCGAAAAAACCTTTAGCGTAATAATTTCGCGGTCCTCTTGCCCAAGTGCCATAAGTGCCTCGTCGATAATAAGCCGTTCGGTTTGGTCGCCGGACAAGGTATCGTTTGCAACACGTTCGATATCCTCGGTGCAAAAAGCGTTGCCTTTTCTTCTTAATATATCCACTGCGGTGTTACGCGTAATCGTTAACAGCCAAGCGCGCGCATTACCGTTTTTTCGGAAGGTATTTATGCTTTGAAGCACCTTCAAGAAGCTTTCCTGCAAAGCGTCCTCCGCATCGGCATAATTCTTTAGGACCGAAAGCGCCAGCGCGAACATCTGACGTCCCATACAATCATATATAACGGTAAGAGCGGTAGTATCGCCTTCCGAGATTCTGCACAACGCTTGATTGCAACGTAGGTTACGAACAAGATTGTTCACGGTAACACCCCTTTCTTGAATTTATGCTTCTGTTTATAATACGAACCAAAGCCACAAAAATGGACAAATTTTTTAATTTTATTGGCGGCAAGTCTTGAAGCGACATATCAAGACTTGTTTTTTCGTTGGTGTCTCCTTTTCGCCATTTTCGTAGTTACAAGCATAGTATAGCACAAAAAACCATACAAGCAATAACAGATTTTTCGGGTTTGAGGCAAAGGACTCAACCAAATCG
>JAZRTL010000036.1:0-1696 GCA_045652025.1 Eubacteriales bacterium | reverse complement strand
CTTGTTAGAGAACATAAGCAAGAAATCGTGGCTATGGGAAATAATAACGTTTTCTACAATATCCTCTTCCCTTGTGCCCATCGCCGTAATACCCTTACCGCCGCGGCGTTGCGCTTGGTAGGTATCGCTGGGCAATCTCTTAACGTAACCGGCGCGGGTTGCGGTAATAACGCAGGTTTCGCGCTCGATAAGGTCTTCGATAAGAATATCGTTTTCTGCCTCTACAATATCGGTGCGTCTTTCGTCGCCGTATTTGTTCTTAACAAATTCAAGGTCTTCCTTAATAATTGCAACCAACTTCGATTCGTCTGCAAGAATTTCCTTTAATTCCTTAATAAGCGCATATAAAGCCGCCAATCTGTCCTCGATCTTCTGGCGCTCCATACCCGAAAGCTTACCGAGCGTCATATCAACAATCGCTTGGGCTTGTGCTTCGGAAAGTGCAAAGCGTTCCATAAGGTTCTTCTTTGCATCGGCAATGCTCGCGCTACCACGAATTATGTTAATAACCTCGTCGATATTATCGATAGCAATCTTGTAACCCTCGTAAATGTGCGCCTCGTGCTCTGCTTTTGCAAGGTCAAAGCGAACTCTGCGGGTAACAACTTCCTTGCGGTGCGCAAGATAGTGCGAAAGAATTTCCTTAAGGTTTAAAAGCTTGGGAACACCGTTAACAAGCGCTACCATATTTACCGCGCAGGTGTCCTGAAGCTGAGTATATTTATAAAGTAGGTTAAGAACGATTTGGGCGTTGGCATCCTTTTTAATGTCAATAACAATTCTCATACCCGCCTTACCGGATTCGTTGCGGATATTCGAGATGCCCTCGATACGCTTGCTGTTAACAAGGTCTACAATGCTTTCGAGAAGCATCGTACGGTTTACCTGATAAGGCAATTCGGTAATAATAATGCTCGTTCTGCCGTTCTTTTCCTCGAAATGCGCCTTTGCTCTAACCCTAACCTTGCCCTTGCCCGTCATATACGCTTCGTAAATGCCGGAGGTGCCGTAAATCGTACCGTAGGTGGGGAAATCGGGTCCCTTAACGTATTGCATAAGGTCGGGAATAGTGCAATCGGGATTATCGATAAGATATTGTGTCGCGTCGATAACCTCTCTCATATTGTGGGTAGGTATGTTAGTAGCCATACCAACCGCAATGCCAACGCTACCGTTAACCAAAAGGTTGGGGAAGCGGGAGGGAAGCACAACCGGCTCGGTACGCATATTATCAAAGTTGGGGATAAAATCAACAACGTCCTTTTCTATATCCGCCATCATCTCGTCTGCAAGGCGGGAAAGGCGCGCCTCGGTATAACGGTATGCTGCGGGGGGGTCGCCGTCGATGTTACCAAAGTTACCGTGCTTATCGATAAGAACGTATCGAAGCGAGAAATCCTGACCAAGACGAACCATCGCATCGTAAACCGAAGCGTCGCCGTGGGGATGGTAGCGACCAAGCACGTTACCAACGGTTGTTGCAGACTTGCGGAAGGGCTTATCGTAGGTAAGATGGTCCTCGTACATCGCGTATAAAATACGGCGGTGAACCGGCTTCATACCGTCGCGCACGTCGGGCAACGCTCTGCCAACAATAACGCTCATCGCATAGTCTATATAACAGCTTTTAATTTCATTTTCAATCCCGATGTTATGAATTACCTGCTCATCGTGATTGCTGTAATCATATTCATGT
>JAZRTL010000035.1:0-5783 GCA_045652025.1 Eubacteriales bacterium | reverse complement strand
ATTCGAGGGTGTTTTTTTGGTAATATTCAGCATTACACGTGTTTCTTTATCGTTTCACTTTCCAAGAAAATAATGGAGCAAAATCCGTAAAGCATTTTTCGCAAATCCATTCTTGTTTGCTAATTTCAAACTCGGATGTATAATAACCGCTATGTAAATCTTCGTCGTTTTCACTAATGGACGCAAAGCAGAACGTGCAATGCTCGTGATCCCAAGAATCATTAGTAGGGTGGTATTCCTTTACATATACTAATTCTGCATTTTTCAGATAATCCCAAGGTCTGTCTATGATTCTCCAATCATTTTCAAAAGCCATTATTATACCTCCTTTAAATCAGTCTATGGTAATATTTTTATTTTTAATAATTCAACATTTTTAATCGTATTGAAGGTGTCAATGACGAATCTGTAGCCCTTGTGCCTTTGTATGCTTTGTCAAGTACATCAAAGAAATCTTTGGGATTGATTGACAGTTCATCTGCTTCTTTGGGTGGTAAATCCTCCCAAAGCTCAAATGTTATTTCCTTGACCAAATCCGACTTGAAAACGGATTCAAAAAAATTCTGTATTTTTATTATTTTAGAATGCTTTTTATCGATTCCGGCACAGGTATGATCATCGTTATAAATAGCTCCGCAAAATAATGCGTCAGATAGGGAACACCATTGATTTTCAGTCAATTCATAAGCCATCTCGGTCAATTCCAATTTTGATATATCTTTTTGTATGAACCGCTTATTTATACGTGGTGAAATATTATACTGAAGATTAACACCAATCTCGCTTGTAATTGCCGCCGTTGTTATAAAGACAGACAATTCTGTATATTCTTCAACGCTTAGGGGTTTGACAAAATTAATTCTGCCTGCAGCAACAGTGCTCATAAATTAATTCTCCTTTCTGTTTTTGTAATTATTTTTTGTCATGAATTTTTGCGCAAGTTTCGCAACGACCAAACTCATCCAATTCTAAAAGCGAAAAGGTTTTAGTTAATTCTTTATATATCGACTTGTTAAGCGAAAATACGCCTGGGTCTTTGTCCCTTTCGGTTAAAAAATCAGGTTGTTCTATGGCAGGACTATATCCTTTGTATCCGCACATTTTACATTCGTTGATATACTTTTTTGCATTAGGATTCCAATTATCCAAATAGAGTGAGTGACCTCGTTTGTTATATTTGCTATGCGACATGAAAACTCCTTATTATAATTTTATTCTACCGGTTATGTGCTTATCGTATTTTTGTGGTTGCAAAATGATTCTCTAAATAACAGTTACGGTAGTGTTACCATTCTTCATTGAAACAACACAATAAGCAGGCAAATCATTTTCATATGACAACAACGCGTGTTTAAGCTTTTCCGCAGCGACACCGTTCGTATCAAACTCCGAAGAATTATGACGAAACTGTCCAGCGTCAAGTAGCATTAAAAGCTGATATATAGCTATGTGCGGAATTTCGACGTCTTTGCGCAATTCTTGCTTCTCGAATGGATCGGAATATAAAGAACGAATAAATTCAACATCGTCTGCTTCTAACCATAATTTATGATCGCCAAACACCGCCTGCGGTGCGTTGTTCTCATAATTGCTTATATATTTTCGGGAAATTTCCAAGATTCTCTGTTCAACATCGTTCAGCTCTTCTTTGTTGTTGGGAATCCAATAAGAATGTTGTAATCTATATCCTTCTTCTCCAATAAGACTATTGTAAACGTATCTTATCCCCCCATCGTCATACGCGTGTTCCGGCGGAGTTAGGGCTATCCAATGTATTATGGAAATATACAGGCTGTTTTCATCAACGATATTTCTTTTAGATTCAATAATTGTTGGGCGTAAGCTTATAAGCTCTGTATTTAATTTTTCTCGCTGGATATCACCGTCAAGATACATTTTCAATAAATCCGAAATTTGTTTTTTGATGTTCATATTCGTAATTGCTATCCTCCAATTTTTCGGTTGCTTTTATATGCTATTGCTATTTCTTTGATGGTGTAATACTCATCATAAAGACATTCTTCAACCATTTCATCGGTTAATCGCCCTGCCATTGACAAGGCTTCAACTGCACCGGAACGTGCGATTGCCTCAAAATTCTCATAAGCATCGATACAAAGCTCATAGGGCGCATCCTTAATACCTTGCTCGGCAAGTACCCATAACACCCACAAAACCGATAACTTGTTTACGCTATGATATAATTCTCTTATCAAATCTCCGTCGGAAGAATCATAGTTGACATTAAAAGTACCTATTGCACGGGTGCGTAAAATCCAGTGTAGGGATTCATCCTTTGCAATAGAAATGCAATATTCCTTTTCTCCCTTTCCTTTGATTTGTGCTAAAACCTCCATAGCGTGAGTCGCCCAATTGGACTCTACCGTGCTTGACGGATTTTCGGGAGAATATAGATTTTTGTATTTTTCTATAATATCAATAAGGCGTTTGCTTTCCAGAGGAAACATAGGACAGCCGGATTCTACAGACTGTTCAAAATACGAAAACGCGATTCCGCTTTCATCCTCGTTTTCGCTAACTGCGATTTCGGCAACCTGTCTTACGATTTCCGCATCCGCATTGCAAAAGTTCATAACCGCTTCTTCCATATCACAGGCGTAATAGTCAATATAGTCCTGTGCGGTTTTGAATATTCTGGGAGCAGGCTCGGAAGGGGTTATACGGTCAGAAATTGTTAATTTGCATAATTCATCAAAAACCGGCGAATCCTTTAGAGCATCCTTAAACAGCTTCTCGAAATGGTCTTGGTCTTTGTGATGATTGAATCTAAGGTGCAATAAGGGATTATGGTCAAACCACTTTCGAATTTCAAAAATCTTAGCGCAATCCTTCATTATAGCTTTTAATCTATCGTCGTTATTACCCAATAAATAATTTACTGCAACCACCAACGAATGATATCTTAAAGATGTGCTGTTGTCTTCCGAATCGCAAGGCAATTCCATATAACCTTTTAATGCCTTTGAATATTCCTTTTCAACAAAGTTAACAACTTCATCTTTGGGAAGATATTCAAGCAAAACGAGCAATAATCCCGTAGGGAAATGAATAGTTTCGGGATATTCGTTTTTACATATCCCTAAGAGAAGCTCGATAAATTCATTTTCGGTTTCCTTGTTTATAAGAATTTTCGAGATGTTTAATATATATTCGCCTGTTTTAAAACATCCTCTTGGTGCCTTAAGACATTCAAAAAACGCCTTGCGGTAGGGCTCTTTATCAGTAATATTTTGCAAAGCGCAAATAGCTCTGCCGTGTCCGGTTTTGTAATATTTAATAAAATCTTGTACTGTCATATACGTATTAAATCCTCTTATAATTAAATTATTTTAGGTAAAAAGGGTATAAAAATACCGCAGAAAGCAGACCTTTGTATTTGTCTACTCGCTGCGGTTGGTTTTTGAAATAAAAATAACACACCTATTAAGTGTGCTACAACCAATGGCTATAGTATTCATAAAAGGTTACTTAAAACGGCATAACAACAAAGAGGGCAAGCAACCCTTTATGTCGGATATGCCAATATTAAATTGTCAGGTGTTAAGAACCTCGTTATGTACAATCATTTTAAAAACTCCTTTCTGTAAATACCTCCGTTAACAAAATTGTAACATTTCATTATTGATTTGTCAATATATATTTTTCGTTCTAAACACGGCAGAGCAGTTAAAAGCTCTGCCGTGTAGTATCTATTGGGGATTTTGCGATAAACTTATTAATCCTTTGGCATTTTAGGAGGAAGTCCCCCAAAAGAAAACATATTTTTCTTTGGCTTTGGGTTCTTTAAAAATAATTCTCTTGTGCGCTTGTTGTAATCATAAAGACATTCTTCCTTTAATTCATCGGGCATAATGTCTTTTTCAATTAACAATTCACAATAATCGTGTCTGTTCCAAACAGTAGGATAGTTCGCATAGACGTGTGAAAGCATTTCCAACGGCAGACCTTCAACACCAATGCGTAAATCTCTGGAAAAAACGCGAATAGCATATTCACGATCCGTCTTATTGGGTGAACGCAAAAGAGCAACAAAATCCGCTTTATCTTCATCGGGGTTATAATTAACCCCAAAGCGCAAAGATATAGCGTAATAACGGGCGCTGCCTTCTGCGAATCTTTCATCATAAAACATCATTAAACCAATCTTGCGGACGATATCCAGTTTTTTATGCTCAAGTATTTGAAAAATGTTTTCGCTAATTCCAAATGGCGGTGTATCACTTATGTGATAGTCTTCTTTTTCCAGCCATTCAACAAGCGGTGTTACGTCAAGGGGAAATTCCTCGGGCAATACATATTGTCCGTTTGAAACACAGAAGAAATGCAGAAGATATATTTTTCTTTCTAAATCGGTTTCATCAATAGCGGCTTGGGCAATACGTTTTACCGATTCCTTGTCATCTTTCTTATATTTAAACCAAATATCAAGATTTTCGGGATTTAATTCCTTGTCGTTAAGAATTGTATCTGCAAGGTTGAAATCTTCTCCCAAATCGGGAACGATAACGTCCTCGGGATCTGCATCGTCCGGAATTATGATTATATCTTTGCGAATGTCAATATCCTTGCCGTGCTTATGTTCCTTTACAACCTCGTCAAGAATCCAAAAGAAATGCTCTCTGCCAACGCCGTCAAGAATTGAATACAACGGGTTTTGGTATGTTGGAACAACAGGGAATTCTGCATATTCATAAAGGTCTGCTATATCAAAAAGAATTTCTTTAACTCGTTTGTCGCCAACCATTATATATCTTCCCAAAGCACAAGCGGCTTGCATATATGTGCAGGCGCATTGGGGTAATCTATCACCGTCCCATGGCTTTTGGGTATATTCAAGCA
Organism: Eubacteriales bacterium; assembly: GCA_045652025.1. Lineage (GTDB taxonomy): Bacteria > Bacillota > Clostridia > Oscillospirales > CAG-382 > Coliplasma. Next base: position 923 of record JAZRTL010000035.1, on the reverse strand, counting down.
GTTCGGCATAGGAAGATTTGTAATAACGCTCGATTATTTCTTCCAATTCGTTACGCTTTCCCAAAAGAATTAATAAGGGGAGATGTTTAGTTTTAAAGTTTTTGGATACTTCGTTTAAAAGCGTTTCCTCGACTTCCTTTGTGAAGCTTTCGTCATCGAAAATATCAATGATTTCCTTTTCGTATATGTCAGAACCATAATGATCACGTTTCAAAAGGCAGTCAATATATGGCTTCTTAAAAGGTGTTTTGTCCTTTTGCTGTTTGAGCTTTATAATAGCCCTGCCAAGACCTTTGTTGTAATAATCGATAAACTCATCGACAGTCATTTCGGTTATTTCTTTTTCGGCACGGCGATGGTAAATTTCCTCATCGCGAATTCTTGCCTCCCAACCGTCCTTTCGGTATTGCAAGGGTGTTTTACCAAAACGCTTTTTAAAGGAACGTATATAATAGTTAGCATCCGAAAAACCGTATCTTTCTGCTATTTCGTTTATCGGAAGCTTGGTGAAAAGTAATTCTTGACAGCTTTTAACAAGGCGGGTTTCCAAAATGAATTTCATCGGAGGTAAGCCCGTCTTTTCTTTTATTAGAATTGTAAGTGAAGTGCGGTTGGTGTTGAATTTTTGGCAAATTGTGTCGAGAGAGATATCGGTATTTAGGTTATCGTAAATATACCTTAAAATCTCATTTTCGAACATACTTTCTTTGCCTAAAAACGCCGCTTCTGCTATTCCGAGAATAGAGATAATTCCCGAGCGCGCTCTGCAAGACCACATAACGTCTTTATCGTGGGTTTCGATATCGCGCTTTGCTTGCTCGTAATAAAGCGATGCGGTGTTATATTCGTTTTCCGAAATGGCGGTTAGACCGAAATATTCGGTGTTTCTCATACGGAATAAACGAAAATCCGGATACCCGTAT
>JAZRTL010000034.1:0-1171 GCA_045652025.1 Eubacteriales bacterium | reverse complement strand
AGGGGACGCATTACCGCGTTATGCTCCATCGAGGAAACGACGGTTACGCCATCAGGGCGATTTGTTCCTTTTATTGCAAGGTTAAGCGATTCGGTTGCGCCCGAGGTGAAGACAACGCATTCGGGACGGGTGTTGAACATTGCGGCAAGCTGTTTTCGGCAATTATAGACGGCTTCGGATGCCCTTAGGGCATAGAGATGGCCGCTTCTTCCGGGGTTTCCGCAATTTTTAAGCGCTTCGGTTATTGCGGTTGCAACACCGCGACCTTTTGGAAGCGAGGTTGCGGCGTTATCGAAATATATCATTTTTCGTCAACGCTCCCGACTATTGGTATTCCGGAGCTTATTATTAAATTTTTCGCTTTTTCTGCAACGAGAGGATCGATACTTATTCCATAGCCGCAGCCGCGGATGCTTTTTACCGCACGCGAGCGGGTTATACTTGAATATATACCGTTGCTTTTTAGCAATTCTTGCGCCTTGAGTGCATAGGTTATTGATGAAAGCACGATTACTTGTTTCATATTTTCACTCCTTATTGTAAATATATGAAAATCAAGCACTTTTTGCAACAAAGAAGGCAGAGCGGTTTGCTCTGCCTTGACTTTATCATTTTAGTTTTTATAGAAGGTTTTGGATGCACGATACATTTCGTAAATATCGTATTTGGAAGCAAGCTCGGTAACCGAATGCATTGAAAGCACGGGCACGCCGCAATCGACAACCTCGATACCGAAGGACGCGATTTCGGAAGCAACGGTGCCCGCACCGCCTTGGTCGACCTTACCGTATTCGCCAACCTGCCAAGCAACGTTCTCGGCATCGAACATAAGCGCGAGCTTTGCAAGCGTTTCTGCGCCCGCATCAGAGCAACCGCCCTTACCGCGAGAGCCGGTATATTTACTAATTACAACGCCGCGGTTGATATAGCAGGAGTTAGTTGGCTCGTACGCTTCGGAATAGCAGGGGTCGTATGCACCGCCGACATCGGCAGAAAGGCAAAGCGAATTACGCTTACAAGCGAGGTAATCCGCGCCCATAGAAGCGCAAATCCATTTAATAAAATCGATATAGGTTTCGCTACCCAAGCCGGTTATACCGCAAGAGCCGATTTCCTCTTTATCGGCAAGCATAACGATAGCGGTATGCTTGGGGATTTCCAAATCGAACAA
>JAZRTL010000033.1:0-3102 GCA_045652025.1 Eubacteriales bacterium | reverse complement strand
GTCGTATGGAAATACTATCTCAAAGCCAAGCCAAAATAAACCAAAGCCCGCTATCGAGGTAAAAATATCGCAAAAGCCGGTTTTAAACGAGGATAGACGCGAGCTTACCTTTTCGGGTGCAACGTCGGAGATAATACTTTCGGCGCTAAAAGATAAAAAACCTATGACAGCCGACGAAATATGTCAACAAACCGGACTTAATATTTCCGAGGTGATGACCGAACTTACTATGATGGAAATCGATGGCTCGGTCGTCGCGTCGGTCGGCGGAAGATATACTTCAAAATTCTAAGGAGAAACGATTTTTAATGAACACATTGGTAATAGTTGAGTCGCCGCATAAGGCAAATACGATAAAGGGCTTTTTGGGCAAGGGCTATAAAATTAAGTCCTCCAAGGGCCACGTTCGCGATTTGCCCAAAAGCAAGCTCGGCATAGATATAGAAAATAATTTCGAACCGCAATATATTAACATTCGCGGTAAGGGCGAGCTTATTAACGAGCTTCGCAAGGAAGCAAAGAACGCCGACCGCGTTTTCCTTGCGGCCGACCCCGACCGCGAGGGCGAAGCGATTAGCTGGCATCTTGCCAACGTTTTGAATTTGGACCCTGCAAAGACAAAGCGTATTACCTTTAACGAAATTACAAAAAATACCGTTAAAGAGGCAATTAAGCACCCGCGTGATATCGATATGAACTTGGTTAACAGCCAACAAACAAGACGTATTTTAGATAGAATCGTGGGCTATAAAATTTCGCCTTTCCTTTGGAAGCATATTAAAAACGGTCTTTCTGCGGGACGTGTTCAATCGGTCGCAACCAGAATCGTTGTTGAGAGAGAACAGGAAATTAACGATTTTATCCCCGAGGAATATTGGGTAATCCCCGCCATTTTCGTTACCGAAAAGAACGAAAGCTTTAAGGCGAAGTTCTTTGGCATTAACGGCAAAAAGAAGGAGCTTAGCTGCGAAGCCGACGTTAAAAAGGTTATCGATGCAATAAGCGGTAATCAATTTAAGGTTGCCTCGGTTAAGCGCGCGTTAAAGCAACGTAAGCCCGCTCCTCCCTTTATAACCTCTACTCTCCAACAGGAAGCGAACCGTAAGCTCTCGTTCCAATCCCAAAAGACGATGCTTATCGCCCAAGAGCTTTACGAGGGTGTTAACATTGGCGAAAAGAGCACCCACGGTCTTATAACCTATATGAGAACCGATTCCTTGCGTATCTCCGACGAAGCGCGAGAAGCGGCTAAGGCGGTTATCGTTGGTCAATACGGCAACGAATATTACCCCAAAACACCTAACCAATATAAGCTTAAAAAGAACGCGCAGGACGCGCACGAGGCAATTAGACCTACCGACCCGTCTATAACTCCCGAAATGATAAAGGGTAAGGTTACCGCTGACCAATATAAGCTTTATAAGCTGATTTGGGACCGCTTTATAGCTTCCCAAATGTCTGCGGAATTGCTCGATACCGTTACCGCGGATATCGAAGCGGGCGGTTGCTTTTTCCGCGCAAACGGTCATAACGTTAAATTCCGTGGCTTTGCCGCAGTATATGGCGATATTTCGGATGAATTGACCGACGAGGAAAGCGGCGATATGCTTCCCGAGCTTTCGGAGGGCGAAATTGTTACCCCCTCGGAAATCTCGCCCGAGCAAAAGTTTACCCAACCTCCCTCCCGCTTTACCGAGGGCTCGCTCGTTAAGGTGCTCGAGGATAAGGGCATCGGCAGACCCTCTACCTTCACCGCAACGATAACCACAATAATTTCCCGCGGTTATATTCGCCGCGAGGGTAAGTTCCTAATTCCTACCGAATTGGGCGTTGTTACAACCGAAACGATGAAAAAGGCGTTTTCGCATATCGTCGATTATAACTTCACCGCAGAAATGGAAGAGGATCTCGACCGTATCGAAGAGGGCTCGGCAGATTATATTGCCGTGATTCGCGCCTTCTACGGTCCGTTCGAGGAGCAACTGCAAGAGGCGGAAAAAACGCTCGGAAGCGACCGTGTTGAAATTCCTAAGGTCGAAACCGATATAATTTGCGAAAAATGCGGCGCTGTGATGATAGAAAAAACGGGAAGATACGGCAAATTTGCCGCTTGTCCCAACTATCCGCGCTGTAAGAATACAAAGCCCTTGGAAGCTCCCGCGGCGCAACCCGCAGAGCAGCCCGAGCCCCAAAAGAATACCGAGGTTGTGGCGGACGAAAAATGCCCCAACTGCGGTAACGATATGGTGCTTAGAAAGGGCCCCCACGGTAACTTCTTTGCTTGCCGTAACTATCCCGAATGTAAAACCACCATCCCTTACCGCCGCGATAGCGGTGTTACCTGTCCCGATTGCGGCAAGCGAATTATGATAAAGCAAACCAAGAGCCGCAAAACCTATTACGCTTGCGAGGACTATCCTAATTGTAGCTTCTCCAGCTGGGACGTTCCTACCGAGCGCCGTTGCCCTAAATGCGGCGAGCCGGTTCTTAAAAAGAAAACACGCGAATTTTATTATTGCAAAAATAATTGCGGCTGGAGTGAAGGAAAGTAATGAAAATAACCGTAGCAGTCGATATTATGGGCGGCGATAAATGCCCCTGCGAGCTTGCAACCGGCGCGATTAACGCCGCAAAGGAGTTTAACTCGCTTGGGCTCGAGCTTATTATCGTCGGCACAGAGGAAGCAATAGCAAAGCTTCCCGAATTGCCCGAAAACGTTACAACGGCTACCGCCGAAAGCGTTGTGGAGATGACCGACGAGCCAAACGTGGTGATGAAGGAAAAGAAGAATTCTACCCTTGTTGCCGCCGTTACACTTTGTAAGGAGGGTAAGGCGGATGCGGTTGTAAGCGCGGGCAACACGGGCGCGCTGTTTACGGCAAGCTCGTTGATTATAAGAAGAATAAAGGGTATAAGACGTGCCGCGCTCGGCTCGATTATCCCGCTCGACAAACCGTTTATTTTGCTCGATTGCGGCGCGAACTTGGATGCATCTCCCGAGGTGCTCCAGCTATATGCAAGAATGGGCTCGATTTACGCCGAAAACGTTTTGGGTATAAAAAATCCCCGCGTTGCTTTGCTTAACAACGGTACCGAATCGCA
>JAZRTL010000032.1:0-5119 GCA_045652025.1 Eubacteriales bacterium | reverse complement strand
GGGACGGCTGTTGTTCTATCTAATCGAGGCGGTTCGCGGTAAGCCGATGAACCCAAAAATAGAACAAGCAATAAGCTCGTTTTTTATGATATTAATGCTTGCTTTAATGTTCTTCGTTGCATTTAAAGATATATCGGGGTTGCTTTAATTATGAAATTGACCAAGGAAATAAAAATAGGAAATATAGCCATCGGCGGTAATAATCCTATTGCCGTCCAATCGATGACCAACACCAAAACGAGCGATAAAGAATCAACTCTTGCTCAAATAAAGGAGTTGGCTTCCGCGGGATGCGATATCGTTCGCTTTACCGTTAACGATTTCTCCGCCGCAGAGGCAATTCCTTATTACGTCGAAAATATAAATATCCCGCTCGTTGCGGATATCCATTTCGATTATAAATTGGCGCTTGCCGCCGCAGAACGCGGTATTTCCAAAATAAGAATTAACCCCGGTAATATCGGCGATAAAGAGAATATTTTAAAGGTTGCCAACGCTTGTAAAGCGCGCAACATTCCTATCCGTATAGGTATAAACGGCGGTAGTGCCGAAAAGTCGGTGCTTGAAAAATACGGAGGTCCAACCGCCGAAGCGCTTGCCGAGAGCGCGCTCAATAATGCGAAAATGCACGAGCAATGCGATTTTAATAATATCGTTCTTTCGGTAAAAAGCTCCGACGTAAAGACAATGGTCGATGCCGCGAGAATACTTTCCGAAAGGTGCGATTACCCTTTACATATCGGCGTTACCGAAACGGGCGACGTTCGCCGTGGTAGCATAAAATCCGCTATCGGTATCGGCGCGTTGCTTCTTGACGGTATCGGTAATACCGTGCGCGTGTCGCTTACCGAGGACCCTGTTTTAGAGGTTGCAGCCGCGCGTGATATACTTTTCTGTTGCGGTATCGGCGGCGGTATAAATATCGTTTCCTGCCCCACCTGCGGCAGAACCCGTTCTAACCTTATCGGCTTGGTTGCCGAATTGGAAAAGCAAACCCGCGAAATAAAAACCAACCGTAGAATAACGGTTGCGCTTATGGGTTGTGCTGTTAACGGCCCCGGCGAAGCAAAGCATGCCGATATCGGCGTAGCCTGCGGAAGGAACGAAGGACTGCTCTTCCGCAAGGGCGAAATTATTAAAAAGCTTGATGAAAGCGAGATAGTCAAAACACTCGTTTCAGAAATAAAGGAATTAATAAATGCTTAACGAATTTTCAGAAAAATTCAAAAAAGCGTCTTTTTCACAAAAATCAAAGGACACCATATCAAAGTTCAGCTCCTTCTCCGTAAAGGTTGACCGCGAAAACGTTTGTATCGCGGTTACAGCGGAGCTTTCTTGCTATGTAAATCCGCTCTTGTTGTTCGAAATAGAGGATGAGATTAAAAAGGGCTATAAGCTTAACGATGCTCGCGTTTACCCTAAATATTCTATCGATTTTTCCGTCGATTATATGTCGGGAATTATCGAAACGCTAAAGCGAGTTTCAAAGCTCGATTACGCCTTTTTCTCCCATGCATCCTATGAATATAATCAACAAGAAGCAGTTCTTTCGGTTCGCTTCCCAAGGTTTACAACTGCCTATATACCCGAATCTAACGGTGCAAAGCAATTTATTTCTCAATGCATTTTCGAGCAATTCGGCGTTTCCTTAACCGTTAATTTTATCGAAGAGGATTTTAAGCCCGAGGAATATAAAAACGAACGAACCGATTCGCTCATAGAAAGTATAAAAACCCAGCTTAATAAAATCGAAGGACTTGGACTTCAAGAAAAAGCGCCTCCTCGCGCTTCCTTTGCAAATAAAGAGGTAGGAGAGGCAGAATATTCAAATATCGGCGACCAACGTATCGTTACCGTTGGTAATATAACGCTCGATATAACCTCGCCTAAAGCAATTATCGGCGACCGTAAAAGCTGGAACTTAACTCCAATCTCTAACCTAAAGGAAGGCACAACCGTTTGTGTCGGCGGCCGTCTTTTCTATTCCGAAAGTAAGGATAGCTACGATGCCGAAAAGGTTAACTATACCTTGTATATAACCGACCTTGCGGCTTCGGTTTCGGCTCGCTTCTCTTGTCCAAAGGACGAAGCGCCAAAGCTTCCCAAAACGCCCGCCTACGTTCTAATTTCGGGTAAAGCGGAGCACCGCAAGGTGTTCGACCGTAATACTCGTAAAATGGTCGAGGAGGACGAAATTTCAATTAATATCAAGGCAATGAGCGAATGCGGATATATAATGCGCGCAGATAACGCCGAGGAAAAGCGTGTCGAGCTCCACTTGCATACGAATATGTCTGCGCTCGATGCACTTTCGGACCCCGAGGATGTTCTTGCTCGCGCTTCCAAATGGGGTATGCCCGCCGTAGCGTTTACCGACCACGGCACACTCCAAGCATATCCTATCGTTCAAAAGGCGGCTAAAAAATATCCTAACGTAAAGCCAATTTACGGTATCGAGGGCTATTTGGTCGATGATACCGCCCGCGCCGTTTTCCGTTATAAAGACGAAATGACTATTAAATTCAGCGAAAGCGAATTTATAATTTTCGATATAGAAACAACAGGTCTTTCCGCAAAAAATTGCGGTATAACCCAAATAGGCGCGCTTAAATATAAAAACGGCGAAATTATCGGCGAATTTTCCACCTTCGTAAATCCCGGTATGACTATCCCCGAACGAATTACCGAGTTAACCGGAATTACCGACGAAATGGTTAAGGATGCCCCTTGCGAAAAGGACGCGGTTAAATCCTTTATCGATTTCTGCGGCGATAGGATGTTGGTTGCCCATAACGCGAACTTCGATATTTCGTTTATTGCTCGCGTTGCAAACGATAACGAGATACCGTTTGCAAATCCTTATTTAGATACCGTTGCTCTTTCGGGATATATTAATAACGATTCTAATAAGCATACTCTCGATACTCTTGCGAAATACTATAAATTGGGCGATTTCGACCACCATAGAGCCGATGCCGATACCGAAATGCTGGCAAAGATTTTTACCGCAATGGTTCAAAAGCTTGCCGCTAACGGTATCCTTACCGTTAACGAGATGAATTCGGCAATGGCAGGAAGTGCCGACCCAAAGCGTCTTAAATATTACCACGTTGTAATATTAGTTAAGAATTTGGTAGGTCTTAAAAATTTATATAAGATTGTTTCAAGGTCTAATTTGGATTATTTCCATTCCCATCCTCGAATCCCCAAAACCTTGCTTTCGGAATATCGCGAGGGTCTTGTTGTTGGCTCTGCTTGCTCAAGCGGCGAACTTTACGATGCCATCCTTCAGGGTAAGCCAAGAGAAACGCTCGAGGAAATTGCCTCCTTCTACGATTATTTGGAGGTACAGCCCGATAGCAATAACGGCTATCTCGTTGATGAGGAAAAAGCAACCGTCGAACAGCTTCACGATAACGTAAGAACTATAATCGCTATCGCGGAAAAGCAAAATAAATTGGTTGTTGCTACGGGCGACGTTCATTTTATGGACCCCGAGGACGAAATTTACCGCCAAATTATGATGCGCGGTATGGGATACCCCGATGCAATGCGCGATTGCAAAATTTTCTTCCGCACAACCGAAGAAATGCTTGCCGAATTTGCTTACCTCGGCGAAGAGGAAGCAAAGCGCATCGTTGTGGATAACCCTAAAAAAATAATCGAAAACTTCGATGCAATAAAACCTATCCCCGATGGCACCTATACACCTACTATCGAGGGCGCGGAGGAGGAGCTCCAAGAGCTTTGCCACCAAACTGCGATGGATATGTATGGCTTTAAGGGCGAATTGCCCGAAATCGTTCGTGCAAGAATGGATAGGGAATTGTCGTCTATTATCGCCAACGGCTTTGCGGTTCTTTATGTTATCGCAAGGCGCTTGGTTCAAAATAGCGAGGAGCACGGCTATTTGGTTGGCTCGCGCGGCTCGGTTGGCTCGTCCTTCGTAGCAACACTCGCGAAGATTTCAGAGGTTAACCCGCTCCCTCCCCATTACGCCTGCCCAAATTGTAAATATTCCGAATTCTTTACAAAAGGCGAAATCGGCTCCGGCTTTGACCTACCCGATAAAAATTGCCCCGAATGCGGCACCTTGATGCGCCCCGATGGGCACGATATCCCCTTCGAAACCTTCCTTGGCTTCCATGGCGAAAAAGCGCCGGATATCGACCTTAACTTCTCCGGCGACGTTCAGGGCGAAGCCCATAAATATACCGAGGTTCTGTTCGGTAAAGAAAACATTTTCCGTGCGGGCACCGTTGGTACTCTTCAGGATAAAAACTGCTTTGGCTTTGTAAGAAAGTTTTTAGAGGAAGAGCATACCACGCTTACCCGTGCCGAGCAAACCCGTCTTGCACAGGGCTTTGTCGGCGTAAGAAGAACAACCGGTCAGCACCCCGGCGGTATCGTCGTTATTCCCAAGGAATACGAAATTTACGATTTTACACCGGTTCAATATCCCGCAAATAAAGCCGAAAGCGGCGTTATAACAACCCACTTCGCGTTTGAATATTTGCACGATACCATTCTAAAGCTCGATATACTCGGCCACGATGTGCCGACCTACTATCGCATTTTCCAAAACTATACGGGAATAGACGTGCGCGACGTTCCGATGAACGATAAAAACGTTTACGAGCTGTTCGCTTCTACAAAACCGCTTGGAGTTACCCCCGAGCAAATCGGTTGCGAAATCGGTACGATGGGTATCCCCGAGTTCGGTACCGACTATTCAATACAGATGATTTTGGACGCAAAGCCAAAGGGCTTTGCCGACCTTGTGCAGATAGCGGGTCTTTCTCACGGTACGGGTATTTGGCTTGGTAACGGTAAGGACCTTATCGAAAGCGGAACCTGTACTATCGACCAAATTATCGGTACGCGTGATAGTATAATGACCTATCTAATGCATATGGGTGTCGATTCCGCTACCGCCTTCAACGCAATGGAGCGTACCCGTAAGGGTAAGGGCTTAGAGCCCGAGCAAGAAGCCGCTATGCGCGCAAAGGATGTACCTCAATGGTATATCGATTCTTGTAATAAGATTCAATATATGTTCCCGAAAGCGCACGCGGCGGCATATACAATCGCGTCGCTTCGTTTGAGTTGGTTTAAGATT
>JAZRTL010000031.1:0-2828 GCA_045652025.1 Eubacteriales bacterium | reverse complement strand
TGTTAAGTCTCGTAAATAAGATTTAAAGCGATAAATTAAATAGCAGGCAGTTCTCTGCCTGCTATTTTTTTATAGGGTCCCCAAGAGGCCGAAGACATCTTGGGGTGATTCTTGCGGTGATTCTATGACCGCAAGTGTTGTTGGATATATTTCGAGGGGAACAAAGAATATTGGACACATTACACAAAAAACTCAAATATGAACATATTGTAAATAAACGAATTGCCTATTGAAAATATATTTGTTCTTTGCTATAATCATATCTACAAGTACGATTATGTTTATTAGTTAAAGGTACGGTGCTAATATGAAGAAGATTTATGTTGCTCCCGAGTTCGAAACAATTAAATTTGATTTAGCGGATATTATCACCAACTCTAACGCTACCAGTGGTAACAATAGCGGTGCTATTATTGGTCCCGGCGGGCCCGGTGGTCCCGGTGGTGTTCCTCCTATGAGTCAAAAGGGTCAAATGCCGTAATATCCATATAATTGAATTGCAATCAAAACAGTCGATTTTATCGGCTGTTTTTTGTTACGGGGCCCCCGAAAATCCGAAAGGAATTTTGGGGTGATTGAGGGGTCCCCGAAAATCCGAAAGGAATTTTGGGGTGATTGAGGGGTCCTCGAAAATCCGAAAGGAATTTTGGGGTGATTGAGGGGTCCCTGAAAATCCGAAAGGATTTTTTGGGCGATTTCTAAAAATTTTCAATTTAATTGACACTATAAAATAAATGTGCTATAATTAAATCGATTATAATTTCGGAGTGATATCGATGAAGGATAAAAGAAATTTCCCCGCCGAAACGGTGCCCGAAGGGCTGTTTATCGGTAGAAATGCGGTTATGGAGCTTTTAAGGAGCGACCGCTCGGTAGATAGAATATACATTAAAAACGATGCGACCGACGGCGCGCTTGCCGCTATTTGTAAAAAGGCAAACGAGCGTCGCGTTCCGATAGTCGAATCCGACCCTCGCCGTTTGGATAAGCTGGCGTGCGGCGGTATGCACCAAGGCGTTATCGCCGTTGCTGCCGAAACCGATTATTTGTCGGTAGAGGAGCTTTTGGAGCAAACTACCCAAAAGGGCGAAAAACCGTTTTATCTTATCTGCGACGGTATTAACGACCCTCATAACCTTGGCGCACTTATTAGAAGTGCTAACTGTGCGGGCGTTAACGGGGTTATAATCCCAAAGCGTCGCTCGGTTGGCGTTAACGGTACTGTTGCAAGGTCCAGCGCGGGTGCCGTTTTCGCAATGCCTATCGCAAGAGTTCCCAACCTTGCAAACGCGGTAAAGTATTTAAAGGATAACGGCGTTTGGATTTGGGCGGTCGAAGCGGGCGGAAAGCCATATTACGAACAGGATTTCAAGGGCTCTTGTGCGCTAATTCTCGGTAGCGAGGGCGAGGGAGTTTCCGAATTGCTAAAAAAAGAAAGCGATTTTATTGCGGGTATCCCAATGTATGGTAGCGTAAATTCGCTTAACGTGTCCAACGCCGGCGCGATCGTTATGTTCGAGGCGGCAAAGCAACGTAATAACTAAAAAAGGTGTGGATTTAATGTCTGGAAATAATAACAAGCCGGATATTTTGGATATCCTTCGCGGTGCGGAAGAGCAAAACCGCGCGGATATGAACGCGGGCGCGCCCGCGAGGGATCCCGAGCTTGAGAAAACAAAGGTGCATGGCGATGAAGAAGCGCCAAAGAAACGCACTAAGGTTACAAAAAGAATAAATGCCGAAACTGCGGAGCTTATCGATAAGTATAGCGACCATAAGGAATCCCCAAAGCTTACCGATACCCAGCGTCTTCGTGCTAAGCTGGCAGAGCAAAACGAAAACAAAGAGCTTTTGGGCTATCTTTCGGAGGAAAAGCAACAGGGTAAGAGCGAGCGTGTAGAAAAGCTTTACCAAATGATAAGCGATGCTCGCACCCGTACAATTACCGACGAAGAGAAGAAACCGCCCGCAGGTATAAGCACATCTCGCTTTTCGGATACTGCCGAGGTTAAGACCGAGGAATATACCCAAGAGCAAATGTTCCATTTTGGCGATACGCTCCATTTCGATGAAACCGTTGAGGATAGCGAGGTAGCAAGCTACGATTCGGACTATGCTCAGCTTAGCGAAAAGGTTGCAGGTCGCGAGCTCGATTTCGAAAACGATGACCAAAGCGAAGGTCAGGTTAAGTTTGATACCGATACCGATGACCTCGAGGTGCTAGGCGGCGACGAGCTCGATGAAACCGATATAAACCTTCGCCTTGCGTTCGATATGATAGACGATGAGGACGGCGCGTTGGAAAAGCTTGCTCGCAAAAACCGCGAGCGTAAGCGCAATAACGCAAACGATAACCAGCCCGATACCTCGCTTAAATATACCGACCGCGCGCAAAATTCGGCTATCGCGGCGGTTTACCGCAAGAGAATGCGCGCTTCGATGCTTAGAATTATCGGCGTTGCAATTTTGGCGATTGTAATTTTGTTCCTTGAGCTTGCAACAAAGGATAGCTCGTTGCATAGCGATTTTACAAGACAGGGAAGATTCGGTATAGTTTATATCCTTGCCGATTTGCAAATGCTTTTCTTTATCGGCTTGATAATGCTTCCTTCAATCCGTAACGGTCTTAAGGGGCTGTTTACTCTTAATTTAAACACAGATAGCTTGCTTGTGGTTTCTATCTTTTTTGCGACCGCCTATTCGCTTGTTATGCTGTTTACCGACCCTTATGCAGCCGATTTAAAGCTTTATAATCTCCCTGCGGCGTTCGCTTCGCTTTGCTCTGCGGTTGCTACCTATATGTGCGCGAAGAAGGACTATAAGTGCTT
>JAZRTL010000030.1:0-3461 GCA_045652025.1 Eubacteriales bacterium | reverse complement strand
GGTGCTTTTTCTTTATAACAATTTGTTGTTAAGACGAACAAGCTCTTTTGCTTCTTCGGGTGTAAGCGTTCTCGAAAGCAATACCGCCGAAAGATAAACGTGCTTTGCCAAATCGTTTGCCAATTCACAATCATCCATCGCTTCAAGCTTTTTAATAATAGGGTTGTCGGTGTTAATCGTAACGTTTTCAACGTTAGGTAGGTTAAAGGATTCGTTGCCCGAAGTGAAGTTATACATTCTCATCATATCGGCAAATCTGCGGCTTTCCTCGGGTAGCGAAATAAGCGCCGCTGCGCCTGCTTCACCAAGCGAAGAAAAGTTAATTTCCGCGCCCTCACGTCCAATAGCGGTCGAAAATAGGGAAGTGAGCTTTTCTTTGCTGTCGCTTTCAACCGTTTCAAAGCCGGAGTCGATTCTCTTAAACTTAATCTTTTCGTTTTTCGCTTCGAAATATTGGGTAAAGTTGGTTTCTACAACGTTGTCAAGAACCAAAACCTCAACGCCTTTGTCTTGGAACAAGCCAAGATAATAGCTTTGCGCTTGCTTGTCGGAGGTATAATAAATATCGCCCTCGTCCTTGTCGTTAAGATATTCGCTAACCGTAACGTATCCGCCGCTTGCTTTTTCAAACAAAATATTGTTTCTAATTCTGTCGCCAAACTTATCATCGCGAATACAAGCATAGATAAAATAGGTTTTAATATCTCGCCAGTTCTTTTCAAGCTTTTCGCGCTCAAGGTTAAATAAAGTGTTGAATTTGTCGGCAACCTTTTTGGAAATATGCGCTGCGATTTTGCGGATATAAGCGTCGTTTTGCAAATAACTTCTCGAAACGTTAAGAGGTAATTCGGGGCAATCCAAAACACCCTTAAAATTAACAAGATAATCGGGACAAGCTTCCTTAATGTTGTCCGCAACGAAAACAGAATTGTAAAATAGCTTAATTTCGCTCTCGGGCGAATCTAAGCTGCTTTTTCTGCGGGGGATAAATAAAACGCCCTTGAAGTTAAGCGGATAATCGGCAACGATATGAACCGAAAATAGCGGGTCCTCGTAATCGTTAAATACCTTTTTGTAAAATTCGTTATATTCCTCGTCGGTAGCGTCTTGGGGATTTTTTTGCCAAAGCGGATTGGTATCGTTAATAACCGTTTCGTTTTCGCCGTCAACAAGAACAATATCGTAAGGCATAAAGGCGCAATATCGTTCAAGTATCGCCTTTAGCTTTTCGTTATCGAGGTAAGCAAGCTCATCGTCCGCAACGTGCATAATAATTTCGGTGCCGTGGCGCTCGCGTGTGCAAAGCTCGCTTTCGTAGCTGCCGTTGGTGTCGCATATCCAATGCACACCGTCGCCGCCCTTATAAGAACGTGTGAACATTTCTACCTTTTCGGCAACGATAAACATCGAATAAAAGCCAAGACCAAAATGTCCAATAATTCCGCTCGAGCTTTCGCCCTCGTATTTCGAAATAAATTCAACAGCACCCGAAAGCGCAATGTTGTTAATGTATTTCTCGACCTCTTCTGCGTTCATACCAATACCGTTATCACAAACGGTAATTGTTCTTTCTTCCTTGTTAACCTTAAAGGTAATGCGGTAATTAGTGTTGTCGTCAACCGCTTCGCCAAGCGAAATTAATCTTTTGTGCTTGGTAATCGCATCGCAAGCGTTAGAGGCAACCTCGCGAATAAAAATATCCTTTTCGGAATAAAGCCATTTTTTAATAATAGGGAATAGATGCTCGGTATCAACCGAAAGCGAACCAATATTTGCCATAATTTTATCGTCCTTTCGTTTTACTCAAAAGAAAAACGGCGTCTTGCGCCGTTTTCCGGTAAAAAACAATTATGCTTGAGCGTCGGTTGCGAAGCTGCAATCAATTTCGTGCTCTTCGATAAGATCGTCTTCTTCAAAATCGTCGAAGTCGTCATCGTAATAAAAGTCTTCGTCGATGTCCTCGTAGAACATATCCTTGCGTTCCTTGTAATCAACTGCCAAAATAGTTGCACCTGCAACACCGCCGATAGCAGAAAATACGCCGAACACAGCAGCAAGATTTTTCTTCTTTTCGATATTTACAAGACAAAGAACAAGGAAAGTAAGGGATTGAAGAAGAAGGGAAATACCAATAATGGGCTTAAGTCTTTTCATAAAATAATACCTCGCTTATTATTTATTGCAATTCATTTTTAAATATTCGTTAATAAAATCGTCAAGATCGCCGTCCATAACCGCTTGGATGTTACCGGTTTCACAACCCGTTCTGTTGTCCTTAACGAGCGTGTAGGGCATAAATACGTAGGACCTAATTTGGCTGCCCCATTCGATGTTCATCTTTGCGCCGGTAATATCGTCAATCTTTTCAAGATGCTCGCGCTCTTTAATTTCCAAAAGCTTACTCTTAAGCATCTTCATCGCGGTTTCACGGTTTTGCACCTGGCTTCGTTCGGTCTGACAACCAACAACAATACCCGTGGGTATGTGGGTAATACGAATAGCAGAGTCGGTCTTGTTAACGTGCTGACCGCCCGCGCCGCTCGCTCTGTGTGCGTCTATCTTAAGGTCTGCTTCGTTAATTTCAATGGTGATTTCATCATTAAATTCAGGTAACACCTCAACAGAAGCAAAGGAAGTATGTCTTCTTCCGCTGGAGTCGAAGGGGGAAACACGAACTAATCTGTGTACGCCGGATTCGCTCTTTAAATAACCGTAAGCGTTTTCGCCCTCAACCAAAAAGGAAACGCTCTTAAGACCTGCTTCGTCGCCGTCTAAATAGTCAAGCACCTTCGCCTTAAAGCCCTTCTTCGCGCAATATTGACAATACATTCTGTAAAGCATCTGCGCCCAATCCTGTGCCTCGGTACCGCCTGCACCGGGGTGGATAGATATAATAGCGTTGCTTCCGTCATACTCGCCCGAAAGAAGAATTTCTATCTTCTGGCGTTCATATTCCTTTTTAACAGCGTCAAGGTCGGCTAAAACGTCCTCAACAACGCTGTCGTCGTCTTCCTCAATAGAAAGCTCAATAAGCGTTTCAATGTCATCAAAGCTTCTTTTTAAGGCAAGGTATCTTTCCAAAGTACCCTTTTTATATTTTAATTGCTTTAAAACGGCTTGAGATTCTTGGGGCTTGTCCCAAAAACCCGGTTCTGCAGTCTTGTTTTCAAGCTCTTCAACCTCAACCTTTAACGATTCAAATCCAATCGAATCACCAAGGTCCTTAATACCGTCCGAAAGCTCTCCTAACGAAAGCTTTGCTTGTTCAAGTTGTAAAATCAATGGAGTCTTCTCCTTATTATTTCTATACAAGATTATTATATGCAGTTTTTACCTTTATGTCAAGGATTTTCCCATATAAAAAATAAAAGCCGTATCGTTAAATACAGCTTAAATTTTAAAAATGCGACTCGTTCCTATAAGCCGAGTTCTGTCGTGAACAATCATCTATCTTGGATTTA
>JAZRTL010000029.1:0-12690 GCA_045652025.1 Eubacteriales bacterium | reverse complement strand
GAATACGTTATGAACGACGGCGACGTTGTTTTGTTTAGATTTAACGTATAACGCTTTTTCCGCATAAGCTTTTGTTAGAATTAATAAACTTTATAAAAAGCACCTTTTCGGTGCTTTTTTATATTGCTTTATATTAATTTTTGTGTTATAATACACAAAAGCACTTTTGCAAAGGAAAGGATTTTATTATGCATTGCCCAAAAACAACAAAGATATTATCCATAATACTCTGCTTTGCTTTTATTTTCGGTGCTTTAACCTTTAGCGCAAGTGCTGCGGAAATTTGTGTTGAGGCGACCGGAAGCAACGTAGGCAAAAACGAATACGTTTATTATTGGTCAACCGCTCGCACATCCTTTCTCGAGCCGATTGACGACGGTTTTATGAAGTTACAAGCCGGCGCGGTTGACGGAAAATATTTAATTGAATATTACGATGCCGATTTTAACCAAACGAAAACTCTGCTCGTTAACGAGGAGCTTTCGATTTTTGGTGGATTTTACAGTATGAACGGTAATTTTTACATACTTTCGGGGCAGACGAATTACAACGAATTGCCAAGTATTGAGGTTTTTAGAATTACCAAATACGATAAAAATTGGAAGCGACTTAAATCTGTTGGTATTTACGATTGTAACACCACTACCCCGTTTGATGCGGGCAACGCGAGGTTCGATCATTACGGCGACTATTTGTTTATTCGCACCGCGCACGAGATGTATTCTATCGACGGCATTTGCCACCAAGCGAACGTTACGATACAGCTCGACACAACGACTATGAAGGTTACAGACCACCTAACCGACGTTAGCAACCCCGCTTGCGGTTACGTTTCGCACTCCTTTAACCAATTTATTAAAATAGACGGTGGCAAGCTGGTTACACTTGACCACGGTGATGCATATCCGAGAAGCATCGCTCTTATAAAATACCCTTCCGACAACCTACAAAGCGGTAGCTTTTTCTCTTGGGATTGCGAGCTTATCGACGTTCTTACTATCCCCGGCGCGATTGGCGAAAACTACACCGGCGTTGAGGTTGGCGGGTTTGAATATTCCAAAACCTCTTATTTAGCGGCATATAACTCGGTTAATCTTAAGGCGAAATCCAAATTCGTCGAAACGGCGAACGTTTTTGTTTCGGCAGTTAACAAGGAAACGAACGAAATCACAACCGTTCAAGTTACCGACCTTATAGAAGGCGAGGAAACCGCGGGTGTTCCGCATCTTGTTAAGGTTAGCGACGATGAGTTTTTTATCCTTTGGGCGCAGGGCAAAACCGTTTATTACACCAAGCTCGACGGCAACGGAAGAGTTTTAGGCACGATACGCGCAATTCCAAACGCTTATCTTTCGGATTGTGCACCGATTCTTAGCGAAAACGGCATAAGCTGGTATATTTACGAGAACGAAAAAACCACCTTTTATACCATCAACACCCAAAATCCCGATTCTATTAGCCAAAAAACCGTTATTACGGGACACGATTACAAAATTATCTCCTACCCCACCGCAAGCGGAGAAAGCTGTAAGGTTAAATGTGCAAAATGCGACGATGTGCAAAGCTTTACAACCGCTAACGATTTAAAGGTTTATTGGAGCACCTCGGAATGCTGTGGCACTTACACTTGGCCCTTGAAAAACCCTAATTTTAAGGTTGGCAGCAGCGTTTGTATTATGATAGTTGACGAGGGCGACCTTAACGCGAGCCAGCGCAACGAAAAGGTTGTTGAATTTTCGGACGAAAGCGCTATCGATTACAATGCCGCGACGGGAAAGATTACCTTTTTAAAGGCGGGCAACCACACGATAAAGGTTTATTACAAATATAACCCCTCGGTTTACGAAAGCTACAACCTTTCGGTTACGGGCGTTTCGGAAGCCGAAATTAAGGTTGGCGACGTTAACCAAAGCGGCGAGATTGACAGTATGGATTACGTTCTTGTAAAGCGCGCTTATTTCGGCACCTTTAGCTTGAGTGAAAACCAATTCGAGCTTGGCGACGTTAACCAAAGCGACGAGATCGACAGTATGGATTACGTTCTTATTAAACGCGCTTATTTCGGCACCTTTGCATTTGAATAATATGTAATAAAAAATCCGACGGATCTAACGATCTGTCGGATTTTTATATTGGTTTTAAACGAATTAAGCAAGCTTCTTTTTTACCAAGTAGATAACCAACGAAGCGATGCCGTAGATAACGAAGAACACGAACGTCGCGACGAGAATTACCGCAATCCAAGTGGTTGTTGTAATTTCGGGGTTATCCTTTAGGTTTGCAAAAAGCGCATAGACGCAAATCATTGAGGCAACGTAGTTAACCAAAATATGAAGCGAATATTTTGCAGCGGTGGACAGGTTGTTCACGCGCATTAGCAACCACGAAAAGCCATAAACCAAGGAATAGAACATTATTGCAATGTTGCTGATTACAAGGTTATCGGCAAAAACGCTAATAGCGTTGTGGTTATTATCGTTCATACCCATGGCAACAAAGCCAATCCACAAAAAGCTAACGACCGAATAGGTCGCAAAAACGCGAAGCCAGCTTTTTAGGACGGCTACTTTATTTTCTTCCATAAATAATTAGCGAACGTAAGCGGAGGTCTTGCTAAGCGATGCGGTTTCGCAGGAAACTGCCATCACGCCGTTGATTTTGTAGGTAGAGAGAAGCTTTTCTGCCTTAAGAGCAAATTCCTCGAAGGCGGAAATATCGTCGCCGCAAATCTTAAGCGCGCTATCGATGAAAATTTCGGTAATATCGTAGTTGCAAGCAACCATACCGCAAAGGAAGCCGTAAAGCTTATCTGCAGTATCGATACCATATTCCTGTGCATCAACAAGACGAGCGCGGGTGGTTATATCGTTATTAAGCTTTCTGCCATATTCGATGCAGACAACTATGCCTTTAGTTTCGTTAGATGCCTTGTTAACCTCTTCAATAAGAGTTTTGGTCTTACCAGTTCCTTTTAATCCGACAATAAGTTGCATAATTAACTCCGTTCTTCCGGCTTTTTGGATTTTTATAGACCTCAAGCACCTGTGCCGGTACGTGCGCTTGAGCTTTTCTGTTTATATTTTAACTTATTCCGCCAAAAAAATCAATAGCATATTACTATATTAATGCGATTTTTTCCATAAGCGCTGCTTTTCCTTCCTCGTAGCCGGGTTTTCCGAGGAGCGCAAACATATTTTTCTTATACGCTTCTACGCCGGGTTGGTCGAAAGGATTGACGCCGAGGATATAGCCCGAAACAGCGCAAGCGGCAAAGAAGAAATAGATTAATTCGCCAAGCGAGAAGGCATCCTTACCGCCAAAATCGATAATTGCGCTATCGGTGCCGCCGTCGCGGTGAGCAAGAAGCGTACCGAGCATTGCCTTTTCGTTAATTTCGTCCATTGTAGTACCCGTTAGGAAGTTAAGACCGTCGCCGTTCGCCTCGTCAAAGGGGATTTTGGGGGAATTCGGGTCGGGATTAACCGCGCGAACGATAGTTTCGAACATAATGGGAGAGCCGTCTTGAACAAACTGTCCCAAGGAGTGAAGGTCGCTGCTGTAAGTAACGGAAGCGGGGAACAAGCCCTTTTTATCCTTACCCTCGCTTTCGCCCAAAAGCTGCTTATACCATTCACCCATAAAGCGAAAATCGGGGTCGTAGCTAACCAAAAGCTCGTTGGTCTTACCGCGGGAAAGCATTATGTTACGAAGAACCGCGTATTTATAGCAGGGGTTATCGAGCCCTGCACCCATAATCGCTTCGCGCTGGGCAATCGCACCGTTAAGAAGCGCATCGGTATCGACACCCGCAACAGCCGCGGGGAGAAGACCTACCGCGGTGAGCACCGAGAATCTACCGCCAACGTCATCGGGAATTACGAAGCATTCGTATCCCTCTTGCTTTGCGAGCGAAAGAAGCGCACCGCGATTTGCATCGGTAGTTGCAACAATTCTCTTTGCCGCTTCTTCTCTGCCGTAGCGGGATTCCATATATTCGCGAAGAATTCTAAAAGCAACAGCGCTTTCGGTGGTAGTGCCCGATTTGCTTATTACGTTAAGCGAAACTCGCTTACCCTCACAAAGCGAAAGAACCGCGTTCAATTCGCCGCCCGAGAAGGAGTTACCAAGGAAATAAACCTCGGGATCGCCGTTATTTAGCTGGTTATGGTAGGGGGTTTTTAGGTATTCGATAACCGCTCTTGCGCCAAGGTAGGAGCCGCCGATACCAACAACGATAAGAACATCGCTATTTTCGCGGATACGAGCCGCACACGCCTTAATACGCGCGTATTCCTCGCCATCGGGGCGCACGTTAAGGTCGCGCCAGCCAAGAAAATCGTTGCCGGGGCCGTTAAGCTCGCGGAAGTAATTATCCGCAATAGCCAAGCGTTCGTCGAAAGCCGAAAAATCTGCTTCTGTTACGGTTTCGAATTGTTTGTATCTAAAGTTTACCATTTTAATTGACCTCTTTGTTTTTAATCATTCCGCCTCGAGCGGAGAAAGCTTGAAATTAGTAGTTTGGATAGTGCCTACCATTAATTTAATATCGATATTGCCGTTTTCGAAATCGATATACCAATGCTGGTTATGGGGCTTATCGCTATGGCGAAGCGTTACCTTATAATTATTATCGTCGATTTGCTCGTAGCAAGCGAAAAGGTTAACTCGCTCGATAGTGTCCTTGCGCTCGTCGCGCAGGTCAAGACCAACACACAAATTCTTTAAAAGAACGTGGTTAAGAATATATTCGCCGTTACCGCAAACGATTTCCTTTTTGCCGTAATCGGTTGTAAATTCGATATGTAAAAGATTTTCACCAAAAAATCTTATTTTGCTAACGTCGGATTTATTCGGCTCTACGCTAAAGGAAAGGTCCTTATTAAACCCGCCCTTTACCTCGTTCGGCTTATAAACCGATTTGGTTAACGCAAGAAGCTCGTCCTTACGCTCGTCGGTGCCGTAAAGGTTATCCAAAAGCTTATACATTTGCTCTACTTCATAAACGGTATAGCCGGATTCGCCCGTTAGCGCGATAACCGTATCGCTCTTAGGAAGCACGTAGCAGAATTGACCGAACGCGCCGTCGCCGCGGAAGCCGTCGCCGCCGTTTATCCAAAATTGATATCCGTAGCCCGCGGTCCAATCCGAAGAGCCGTTATCGGCGGTGGACGCTTGCTTGGTGGATGCAAGCTTAATATAATCCTCGCCAATTATACGCTTTCCGTTATAAACACCGCCGTTAATCAGCATTATACCGAATTTAACGATATCGTCGTTGGAAAGATAAAGACCGGTTCCGCCAAAGGTTTGACCGTCTACACATTCATCCCATTGGGGCTTGGCGATATCCAATTTAGAAAACAAGCGCTCATCGAGAAAATCAACAAGCTTTCTGCCCGTTACGCGCTCGACCGCCGCCGCGCAAACGCAGGTCGCACCGCTATCGTAGGTGAACACGGTACCCGGCTTATAGGGGAAATCGAGCTCGAAAAAGCTTTTAACCGAATCCTCTGCCGTTCGCATATAAACGAGCGCACATTCGCTATGTCCGCTTTGCATAGAAAGCAAATCCGCAAGGGTTAGCTTGCTAAGATTTTCGGAAATATGCTCGGGCATTTTATCGGGAAAAAGTTCGCACATATTCGTATCGAGCGAAAGCAACCCATCCTCGATACACATACCGCAAGCGATAGAGGTAAAGGATTTGGAGAGCGAATAAAGATAGCAGGGCTTGTCTAATTCGTAGGGCTCAAGCGCGAACCTTAAAAGCGGTTGCTTGTTTTTTATAATTTGCATCGCACGAAGGTTTATAGAGTTTTCGGAGCATTTTTTAATAAACTCCGCAACCGCAACCGCGTTTATGCCGTCGGCAAGATAAAGCGACATTTTTTAACCTCCGTATTATTGCATTTCGCCCAGATAAATATCGTTACTCTTTCCGAGGAAATGGCGTTTTATAATGTTACGCATATCCGCGGGATAGAGCTCCTCGTGGAGAATATTATCGATAGATATCCATTTAACGCCAATCTGGTTTGCATCGCATTCGGTAGGTTCTACCTTTTCGCCTACGATATTACAGATAAACATAAATTCAATTCTGTGAGTTTCTTCGTTAAATCCCTCTCGGATAAACAAAAGACTTTTGGGCTCGACACTATAGCCCGTTTCCTCCCTAACCTCACGCTTGAGCGCATCAATCATAAGCTCGTTGGGCTCTTGCTTGCCGCCGGGGAGAGTGTAATATTCGTTGCCCTCGGGAGAGCGCATATGCACAACCAAAAGGCGAGTGTTATCGATAATTATTGCTTTAATAGAGTTATTGAGTATCATTTTTGGTCTCCGACTAATTATTCTTTTCGTTATATTCGGGCACAACCGTTACAGAAAGCTGCATATTGGTTACGTTGTAATGGATTGCGATTATTTTCCCGTTAAAAGAAGCGGTTTTGGGATATTGCTCGCCGCGGAACTCGACAAGGCAGGCGCTTTCGATGGAATTAATATATTCCTCGACCTGCGCTATCGTTACCTCGGTATAATACGCCGCGACGTAGCTTCCGTCCTCGGCAACCGAAAGGGTATTAACCGAATCCGAAAAAGCGGGAACACCCTCGGTAATACCGTCGCCCCAATTATAGTCGACGGATTTTGTACCGCCCGAGCGAAGCGCCAACAGCAAAACGCCGGCGATAACAACGGTAAGCACCAAGGCGGCGGATATAGCCAAAACCTTGTTTTCTTTAACGTAGCCCGTTACTTTATCAAGTATATTCTTTAGCTTTGCTTTAAGATTATCTGTCATTTAAAACTTTTCCTGTCGCCATTTTACGATAAACAATGCCGAAGCACCGAGAACCGCAACAAAGATAATTACAAGCACGACGATAACCGTTCCGGTGTTATCGGGCTCGGTGGTAACGGGCTGGTCGCTTGCCTCGTTAGCGGCAAACTCTACTTTAATTACATGGTTTTCGCTAACCGATTCCACGATGTAAATATAAGTAGTTAAGCCCTCTACGTTTTGAACGGGAACATCGTTATCGAGAATTTGCTTTATTGTATATCCCTCGGTAGCGGTAATAACGTAGCTAACATTAGAGCCGCCCGCAACGTTGTTAATACCGATAGGGTTGACGTTACCGCCAACGTTGGTAAGGATAGATTCGATAGTGAACTGACCGGGAACGAAGGAAGCGCAAACGAGCATAGATTGGTTTTCGTAATAATATTCGCCCGAAACGCCACCCTCTCCTACCGCCGCCGCGCCGGATTGCTCTACAAACGCGCCGCTTTCGAAGGTATAAAGAGAAGCTTGGCTATTTTCGAACGCGCCGCCAAGGTTAAAGGTAACCTTTGTGCCAACGGGCAACAAATTGCCCGAAACGTTAAAGCTATATGCCCTAAACAACGAGGAATCGTTGCCAAAGGCGGAAAGCATTTTGGAATATTCCTCGCCCTCGGTAAGAAGCGAAACGCCCATATCTACGCTTTCCGCAGTACCCGAGCAAGAGCCGCCATAGGGAACGTAGATGGTTGCATTTTCGCTTACAAAGGCAACGAATTTATTGGAAACGGGAGAAAGCGAAGCGATTTTATCGAACACCTCGCGGTTAACCTTTCTTCCGTCGGTAAGGTCAACAACTACGTTTTCTGCGCTCCAATCAATATCGGTAACGCCAATGCCTGTGGGCTCGACAACGCTTCCGATAGTTTTAAAGCCAACCGAGATGGTTGCAGAAGCAGAAATTTCGGTTATCGTATATGTATTGTCAATCAGCTCTACCTCGGTACCGTCGACCTTAAAGTAGGCAAGCTCGTAATTTTCCTCGGGAGTTACGGTGAACACAATAGTTTCGCCGGAATTTATAAGAAGGTTTGTGCCGTTGCCGCCGTTGATAGTACGCTCACCCGCAACAACCAAGCCACCCGAGCTAACGTTTACGCGAACGGTATAGATAGAGGAATTGTTGTCGGGGTTGCTCGTTTCGGGCTTACTTTCCTCCGGATTGCTTTCCTCGGGCTCGCTCTCCTCGGGGCGCGGAACGCCTTCCTTTATTGTAACCGTAACGTCGGAATCGCGGCTGGGAACGAGGTAATAGTAATCGCCGGATATTGCGCGTTGGGGCTCGTTCCAGGTAACGTCAACGGCGTTATCGGTTTCGACCATAAACTTAATTGCATAGGAAGCGGTAACGGTATAGCTTGCGCTTTCACCATCGCACTTGATTTCGGCAAGAAGCTCGTTGTTAGAGGTTTTATAAACGTTAACCGTACCCTTGCCCTTTAAAGTGAAATGGATTTTATATCCGCTTTCCTCGGGCTTGCTCTCCTCGGGCTTGCTCTCCTCGGGCGCGCTTTCCTCGGGTGCGCTTTCCTCTCCGCTCGTTTCGGGTTCGCTTTCATCGCTTACCTCGGGAGCGCTTTGCTCGCCGTTCGGTTCGCTTTCGTCGCTCGCCTCGGGCGCACTTTCCTCCGTGCTTGTTTCGGGGGTGCTTTCCTCGGTACTCTCGGCAGAGGAATCCTCTGCGGGAGCGGAAGCAGAAGCATCGACGGTGCTATCTGTACCCTCGGTTTGAGAAGATTCGCTTTCGGGCTCGGCAAGGACCGCCGTCGCCACGCAGGTTATTATAAGGAGTATCGCAAGAGTTGCCGCGATAAAGCTTAAAGACTTTTTCATAGTTCCTCCGAGTAAAATTAAATTTCGATTGACAATTAAATATCAATCTGTTATACTTCTTCAAGGTTATATTATATCTAAAAATTTTAATATTGCAATACAGAACTAAATTTTTCATCGAAAGGATCGATAAAACATGGCTGAAAAGAAGTTCGTTGAGGAAATCACTCCTATGGAGGAGGACTTTGCTCAATGGTACACCGACATAGTTAAAAAAGCAGAGCTGATTGAATATACCTCGGTTAAGGGCTGTCTTGTTATTCGCCCTTATGCTTATGCGGTTTGGGAAAACATACAAAGAATTCTTGACGGTGCTTTTAAGGCGACCGGACACGAAAACGTTTGTATGCCGATGTTTATACCCGAATCGCTCTTGCAAAAGGAAAAGGATCACGTCGAGGGCTTTGCTCCCGAGGTTGCTTGGGTTACGATGGGCGGCAGCGAAAAGCTTGAGGACCGTCTTTGCGTTCGTCCCACCAGCGAAACTCTATTTTGCGAGCATTATTCCAATATTATCCATTCCTACCGCGACCTCCCCAAGCTTTATAACCAATGGGTAAGCGTGGTTCGTTGGGAAAAGACCACCCGCCCCTTCTTACGCACCCGTGAATTCTTGTGGCAGGAGGGCCATACCATCCACGCTACCGCTGAAGAAGCGATTTTCGAAACCGAGCAGATGCTTAATGTTTATGCAGACTTTTGCGAAAACAGTCTTGCTATTCCCGTTATTAAGGGTAAAAAGACCGAAAGCGATAAATTCGCAGGTGCGGAAGCGACCTACGCTATCGAAGCGCTTATGCACGATGGCAAGGCGTTGCAGGCGGGCACCAGCCATTACTTTGGCGACGGCTTTGCAAAAGCGTTTGATATTACCTATACCAACAAGGAAAATAAAAAGGTTCATCCCTTCCAGACCTCTTGGGGCGTAACCACCCGTCTTATCGGTGCGATTATTATGACCCACGGCGACAACCGCGGTCTTGTTCTCCCCCCTGCTGTTGCTCCTATCCAAGCGGTTATTATTCCTATCGCACAGCACAAGGAAGGCGTTCTCGAGCGTTGCGCCGCTCTTAAAGACGAGCTTCTTGCCGCAGGCATTAGAATTAAGCTTGACGACAGCGATATGAGCGCGGGTTGGAAGTTCTCGGAATACGAGATGAAGGGTGTTCCCGTTAGAATTGAGCTTGGCCCGAGAGATATTGAGGCAGGCAACTGCGTTCTTGTTTCCCGCGTTACCGGCGAAAAGACGGTTGTTTCGCTTGAAAACATTGGCGAAACTGTTAAGGCGGCTCTTGAACAGGCACATAAGGATATGTTCAACAAGGCGCTCGAAAACCGCGCTAAACACACCTACGGTGCAGAAAGCATTGAAGAAATTAAATCGGTTCTTGCCGAAAAGGGCGATGGATTTATTTTTGCTCCTTGGTGCGGCTGTGAGGAATGCGAGGACGAAGTAAAGGCGCAAACCGGCGTTGGCTCGCGTTGTATCTTCGATGAAATAGCGTTCGAGGGCAAGAAGTGCGTTTGTTGCGGTAAGGATGCTAAATTTGGCGTTGTTTGGGCAAAAGCATATTAATTTACAGATTGAAAAACTGTCGCAAGCAAAAATTGCGGCAGTTTTTGTTTTGCCGTTTTTTGTATGCGAAAAAATATTTAAAGTCGTTTTTTCACATTGACAGCAAAAAGAAGAAATGGTATAATCAAAATAGTTATATTATATTTAAAGAAAGGCAGACAAACAATGAAAAGATTTGTTTCTATTTTTCTGACATTGGTTATGCTCGTTGGTTGTTGCGCGACAATATTCGCCACAACCTCTTTCGCGGCGGCTACCGTTATTTCGAAGGGCAAAACCTATACCGTAACGGGCGGCACGGCACACACGAGCTGTCCCGATACAAACGGCAAGGAGCTTACCGACGGCTCTAAGGGCAACCCTAATTGCAACGGTGCTCCCTACGCGGGCTTTAAGGATTCCGAAACCTACGAAATTGTAGTTGACCTCGGATCTGCTCAAAAGTCCAACGTTTTCACCGTTTATACCTGCCAGAACTTCTGGGGTATTTCTATTCCCAAAAACATCGCCATTGCCTATTCCAATTCCGCAAGCGGCAACTTTACCAACGCGAGCGGCGTTGCAATCGCAACCAAAACCGGCTCGGGCAATACTATCGATAACTATGTTGCAGAGCTTTATTCCTTTACCTTCACCGCAGGCGAAGAAATTAACGCGCGTTATATTAAGTTCATTATAACCTCCGCTAACAACAAGTTCTTCTGGACCGATGAAATCGAGGTTGCTTACGACCCCAATTTGAAGGTTGATGCATATATTCCCGACCACGCTTTGCGCGTTCACAAGGTAAACAAGCAGGTTGGCAGCAAGCAGATTTCGGTTTTCACCTCGCTCGACAATCTTGCAAACAACCAAAACGACTGGGGTGTTTACTACCAGCTTCGTTCCACCATCGTTCCTAACGAATACGTGGTTGTTGGCGCATACCAGGGCGACGGCACCCACTCGGACGCTTCGGCATTTAAGACCGCATCCAAGTTCACTTCTACTGCATACGCTTCCGATATCTATATGGCGGTAAACGGCGCAGACGTTAACGGCGCGGTTTACAGCATGGTTCCCGGCGATATGGTTACCTTCGCCAACCTCGCACTTACAACCGGCGAATATTCCGGCACCTACGTTTCTGCCGGCTCTGCTTCCGGTACTATCGCGGGTATGATTAGCAACGAAATTACCGAAACCAACCTTATGCATTCTATCGCAAACGTTCAATACGTTGACGTTGCAAATGCATCTACCGTTCTTTCCGCCGACAATGCGCCCGCAAACGCTTTCTTCTCCGGCAACGTTTCGGATTACAGCGCGTTGCTTAAGGAATGCGTTAAGAACAAGGTGCTTCCTACCATTCAAGTAGAAAACTCCACCGCGGCAAGCGCGCTTGCTTCGGCTATGAAGGCGACCGGTTGCTACGACGTTAACGTTATTTCCGCAGATGCAACCGCACTTAAGGTAATTCGCGATTCTAACAAAATCAGCCGTACGGGTCTTATTTACGGCTTGACCGTTAGCAAGCTTACCTCCGACGAGGCACACACCGTTCGCGGTGCGGTTAAATCCGCCCCCGCTAACTTTGTTGTATTCCCCGATTCCACTTACGTTTCCAAGCAGGTCGTTATGGAGCTTCAGGAGCTTGGCTGTCCCGTTTGGGTTAAGACCGCGGCTACCAAGGGAAGCGCAGATTTCGAAGCAGAAATCGTTAAGGTTCTCGCTACCGGCGTAAACGGTATTATTACCCAAAGCGCTTCCGAGGTTCACACCCTTATTAACAAGCATTTCGCTTCCTCTTCCTTCATCCGTACCCCCAACATCGTTGGGCACAGAGGTTACGCTGCAGGCGGTGCGATAGAAAACACTCTCGAAAGCTTTAAGCTCGCTTACGAATACGGCGCGACCTTCTTCGAGCTTGACGTTTATTCCACAAGCGACAACGGACTTGTTCTTTACCACGATAACAAGCTCGCTTATAACACCACCCACAACTACAACACCAATTATTCCGGCAGCAAGTATATTGAACAGATGACTCTTGCCGAGATTAAGAACGTTAAATATACCAAGGATAATTCCAACATCACCCAATTCTATGAGGTTCTTGAATACTTTAAGGACAAAGACATTCGTATATTCATTGAATTCAAGGGCGGTCAGACCGACAGAACCGTTAAATACACCGCAGAAGCGGTTAAGAAATACGGTATGGAAGACAGAATTGTAATTATCTGCTCCGCTACCGGATTTTTGGAAAACGCTATTAAATACTTCAACGGAACGGTTACAAACAGCTTTGTTTATGCCAACAACAGTCTTACCGGCTATGCTCCGCAGGATACTCCCGCTTGGAGCGCGGCAGAAACAAGAGAAGAAAATCTTTCGATTATGTCCTTCCTTCTTAACAGAGTAGGCCATACCAACTCCAACTTCGGCCCCGCGT
>JAZRTL010000028.1:0-6076 GCA_045652025.1 Eubacteriales bacterium | reverse complement strand
AGGGCATCACTATCGACCCGAACACGCTGTTCGACGTTCAGGCAAAGAGATTGCACGAATATAAGCGCCAGCTTCTCAATGCGCTCAATATTATCACCCTTTATCTTAAATTAAAGGAAAATCCCGATGCAGACGTAACCCCCACCACCTTTATCTTCGCGGCAAAGGCGGCACCGGGCTACTACACCGCAAAGGATATTATCCGCCTTATCTGCTATATCGCGGCGGACATCGAAAAGCACCCGAAGATCCGCGAAAAAATGCGCGTCGTCTTCCTCGAAAACTACTGCGTAACCCTTGCAGAGCATCTGATGCCTGCGGCAGAGGTAAGCGAACAGATCTCGCTTGCGGGTAAGGAAGCATCGGGCACGGGTAATATGAAGTTTATGATAAACGGTGCGCTCACCGTCGGCACGCTCGACGGCGCAAACGTCGAAATGACCGAGCAGGTTGGCAGAGATAATATCTATATCTTCGGCCACACCGCTCCCGAGGTAGAAGAGCTTTGGAGCAAGGGCTACGCTTCCTCTTACTTCTATAACCGTAACCCCGATCTTAAGGCGGCTATCGATTACTTGCAGGTTGGATTTAACGGCAGATCCTTCTCGGATATCGCCAACTACCTTCTCTATTCCTTCGGCGTTTCCGACCCGTTCATGTGCCTTGCGGACTTCGACTATTATACCGATGCTCGTAAGAAGCTCTTTGCGGACTATAAGGATAGAGAAAAGTGGAACCGTATGGCTGCAATTAATATCGCAGGTGCGGGCTTCTTCGCCGCTGACCGTAGTATAAAGGAATATGCGGAAAATATCTGGAACCTTAAACCCGTAAAGAAATAATTATGGTTTTATATACAATAAAGGCGCAAGGCACTCCTACGGGGTGCCATGCGTTCTGCTCAGGTGCTGAAATAACCTTTTCGCTCTCTGTTTCGGATATGAATTGCCAAAATATTTGGTTCTATATCGGTAACGACGAGCGCGTTATAATGGGTAGGGAGGTTAGCGCAAATAACGTTTGCGATGGCTTTGACGCCGAAATAACTCTTAATACGTCCGAGCTTGGCGCGGATGATGGGCTCTATTTTTGCCATTTCGAGTTTATTTCGGGCGGTAAACGCTTTTATACCGCCTTCGATAATAACGAGAATTGCTATCTTTCCGACCGTTATGTTAACGAAATTCAGCTCCTTGTTTATAACGAAAAATATACCACACCCGCTTGGATAGACGGCGGTGTGGTTTACCAAATTTTCCCCGACCGCTTCGCCCGTGGCGGTAACGCCGTTCGCCGTGAGGACGCTGTCTATAACGACGATTGGGAAAACGGAATTCCCGAGCACCCTGCTCGCCTTGGCGATGCCTTTCCCAATAATACCCATTTCGGCGGTACTCTCTACGGCGTTGTGGAAAAGCTCGATTATCTCGAAAAGCTTGGCGTTAACTGTATCTATCTAAACCCAATTTTCGAGGCATACTCCTGCCATAAGTACGATACTGCCGATTTCCTTTCGGTCGATAAATCCTTTGGCGGAGACGAGGCGCTTCGCCTTCTAATCGATAAAGCGCACGAGAGGGGAATAAAAATCGTGCTTGACGGCGTGTTTAACCACGTCGGCAACGACAGTATCTATTTCGATGCCTACGGTAAATACGGTGGTGGCGCGTGCTCGGGTAAGGATTCGCCCTATTATAGCTGGTTTACCTTTAACGAATTTCCCAACACCTACGAAAGCTGGTGGGGTATAACAAACCTTCCTCGCATCGTCCGTTGCGAAAGCTATCGCCGCTTCATAACCGAAGAAGTAATTCCAAAGTATATGAGTATGGGTATCGATGGCTGGAGATTAGACGTTGTCGATGAATTAGAGGGCGATTTTTTAGAGCAAATCGTTGCGGCAATAAAAAGCTATAAATCAGATGCTATCGTAATCGGCGAGGTTTGGGAGGACGCTTCCAATAAAATCGCTTACGATGAACGAAAGCGCTATTTCCGCGGTGCCCAGCTCGATTCTGTTACTAATTACCCCGTAAAGAACGCTATCGTCGATTTTGTTAAATATGGCGATGCCGCGTTTTTTGCCGAAACCGTTTCGACCTTGTACCGCCATTATCCGCCCAAAAAGCTTGCGGGCTTGTTTAACTATCTCGGCTCGCACGATACCGAGCGTATCGCGACCGTGCTTGGCGGTGTGCCGGAGCACGAGCTCGAATATTCTCAATTAGCAACGACCTTTATGTCCCCCGAAACGCGCGAAAAAACAAAGGAATTGCTTAAACAAGCGTATCTTTTGTTGGCGGCGCTTCCGGGTGTTCCGTGTATCTTCTATGGCGATGAAATTGCAATGGAAGGGTATAGAGACCCCTTTAACCGTCGCACCTTCTCCGAAAAGGGCTTTACCGACGAAATGGTCGGCTTTTTCGCAAAAGTTAATTCCATCCGCCGTAGCGAACCTCTCTTTACCGCCGAACGCCTTGTGGTAACCACAAAACCAGGTGTTGTTAAGCTTGCGCGTATAAAAGGCGAAAGCTCGCTTTTGGTCTATGCGAATATGTCCGAAACGGCTTACGAAGAGGAAATCTGCGGAGCAAAATATACTGACTTAATGTCGGGCGAGGAATATACTAATAAGGTAGTAATCCCCGCGAAAAAGGTTATATTAATCAAAACGGAGAGATAAAATGGAAGAAAAAGCAAAACGTATCGCATCTGATGCTAATAAATTAGGAATAAAAAAGGGCGATACGCTGCTAATCCATTCTTCCTTGCGTTCGCTCGGTGGCGCAACCCCCGAGGAATTTATAAAAGGAATGCAGCTCGCTGTTGGCGAAGAGGGAACCTTGGTTTTCCCCGCGCTCAGCTATCTCACCTGTAACCCAAACCAACGCGAATTCGATTACTTTTCAACTAAATCGAACGTCGGCGCAATACCGGAATATTTCCGTACCCAAACCAAAGACGTGCTTCGTAGCTTAAGCCCAACCCACTCCTGCGCGGCGTGGGGTAAAAACGCCGAATTTGTCGTTAACGGACATATTTCGGATACAACCCCTTGCGGTCCAAATTCACCGTTTAAAAGGGTTATGGAGCTTGGCGGAAGTATTTTGTTCGTCGGTTGCGGTATGCGGCCCAATACCTCAATGCACGCTGTCGAGGAATTGAGCGAGCCCGATTACCTTTTCGGCGAATATTACGAATATAATCTCGTCGATAAAGACGGTGTCGCCCATAAAACAACCTGCCGCGCCCATAATTTTAAAGGCGTTTCCCAGCGTTACGAGCGCTTGGCGGATTTGCTAACGGGGGATGAACTAAAAATAGGTAACCTTCTTTCTGCAGAATGCCACCTTGTAAATACTCCTGCTATGTGGGAAAAGGCAGATAAAAAATATCGCGAAGATCCTCATTATTTCATAGAAAAGGATGAATGATATGTACCGTGAATTGTTCCCATTGTTTAACACGTTAATCAAGGAATTCAATCTAAAGGGTAAGCTTTCCGAGGTTCGTTGCGTCAGCACGGGCAATATTAACGATACTTATGTAATAACAACCTTGTTCGAGGGAGGCGAGCGCTCCTATCTCGTCCAGCGCGTTAACCATAACGTGTTCTGTAACCCCGAGCGTATTGCCGAAAACGTTTGCAAGGTTACCGACCATATAGAATCAAAGCTTCGTAAGGCGGGCGTTATGGATATCCGCCGTCGCGTGCTAAGATATTATCGTAAGCCCAACGGTCGCTTCTACCATATAACCGAGGAAGGTAACTATTGGCGCGTTCTTTCCTATGTTTACAGCTCTGTAAACAGCTCGCTTACCGATATCCCTCACCTTCGCTCCGCTGGCTTGGCTTTCGGTGAATTCCAACAGTTCCTTGCCGATTTTCCTTCGGAGGAGCTCTATGAAACAATTCCCGATTTCCATAACACAAAAAAGCGCTACGAGGCACTTCGTGTTGCCGCCGAAGCCGATGCGTTCGGTCGCTTGGAAGAGGTTAGGGAAGAATACGATTATATAATGTCAATGCAAAAAGAGGCGTTCTCGCTTTGCGAGCTTAGCGAGCAAGGCGCTATCCCCAACCGTGTTGTCCATAACGATACGAAATGTAATAACGTTATGTTCGATGTGGAAACGGGCGAGCATTTGGCGGTTATCGATTTAGATACCGTTATGGCGGGCTTGGTTGCCTATGACTTTGGCGATGCAATTCGCTTCGCAGCTAACCCCGGTGGCGAGGATAACCCCGATATAACTAAGGTTTATTTGGATTTGGATTACTATACCGCCTTTTCGGAGGGCTTTGTGCCCTGCTTGCTCGGCAACGTAACCCAAAAGGAAATCGAAACACTCCCCGAGGGCGTTTTGGTTATGACCTTGGAGTTATGTGCTCGCTTCCTAACCGATTACCTCAACGGCGACGTGTATTTCAAGTGCAAAATGCCAAAACATAACCTCGTTCGTACAAGAGCGCAAATAGCGCTTGCAAAGGACGTTTTATCTAAAATGCCCGAACTACGCGCTCGTCTTGCCGCTATATGCGATAAATATAGCAAGTAATTTGTCGAATTTAACAAAATTCATAGGTTTTGTTTTAAAAATATTGACAAACTGTAACAAAAGTGTATAATATTAATAATAAGAATATACCGCGTGTAACCGCGGTTGTTCTAAAAGGAGTTTAGGTGTCATTAAATTCAATCGATAACCTTTTACCTTCCACCGAGCAGGAGCTTATAAATTCCGCAAAAAACGGTAACGATTATGCGTTTGCAACGCTCGCCACTTCCTATAAGCGCGTGTTGGATATGCATATTCGTCTTTGTAATCCGCCAAAGGATATGGTGGACGATCTTTTGCAAGAGGGTCTTCTCGGTTTGTTCAAGGCGGTAAAAACCTACGATGGAGAATCCTCCTCCTTTGCTACCTATGCATCCGTTTGTATTAGGAATGCGGTCCTTAGCGGTATCAGAAAGCTTTCTAACCAAAGCTCAAATTCCGTTGTTGACCAAAGCTATAAAGTGGGCGAAACGTCTCCCTCTGCCGAGGACGTTCTTTTAGATAGCGTTCGCGCTCGCGCTCTGTACGAAACCGTTTGCAGAGCATTGTCCCCTTATGAAAAAACGGTGTTCGATCTGTATCTTGCCGATGTATCGCTCGAGAGCATTTCTTTCGTTACCGGCAAAAGCGTTAAAAGTATTTCAAACGCTATTTATAGAATCCGTATAAAGCTTAAGCGCATCGTAAGCGGGGCGCAATAAAATCGTTAATTTCCCAAAAGGGAAAATATAAATACTCAGAGGAGAACCAACAAATGTACGAAGACAAGACACTCACTTGCAAAACTTGTGGTAATGAGTTCGTTTGGACTGCCGGTGAACAGGAATTCTACGCTGCACGCGGCCTTCAGAACGAGCCCAAGAACTGCAAACCCTGCAGAGATGCAAAGAAGGGCGCAAAGCAGTCCGATGCTAAGGTGTATGTAGGTGTATGCGCTGATTGCGGTGGCGAAGCTGTAGTAAGATTCCAGCCTTCCGAAGACAGACCTATCTACTGCAAAGCTTGCTACGACAAGAGAAAACAGTAATCTATCTCACGCTATCGGCTTGAATAAGTTTACAAAAAATGCTCGCATAATGCGAGCATTTTCTCTTTTTCGGGGTCCCCAATAATCCGAAAGGATTCTTGGGGTAAATGTCGGGGTCCCCAATAATCCGAAAGGATTCTTGGGGCAAATCTCGGGGTAAATATCGGGGTGATTAACTCACTCTAACGAAATTCTTGGCGAAAAGGAATTGCTAAGCTTGTTTTTTAAATAATCCGCGTCTAATTTCGCAACGAGCCCGCTTGCCTTCTTAATCCCGTCGCCAAGAAAAGCAAATAACTCGTCCGTTCCGCTTGCCGTGCTTGCGGCGGGCTGCTCCGAAAATAGCGCGTAAGTGTTGCCGCTTTCAAAAAAGAATTTAATCCTTCTGCTAAAGGGCGTTTCAATAAAATCACAATCCAGCGTAAGAACGGGAACGCCGTCCTCGGTGTCGCTAAAGTTGGCTTTCGCGGTAACCCAAAATTCCTCGCC
>JAZRTL010000027.1:0-14927 GCA_045652025.1 Eubacteriales bacterium | reverse complement strand
GGTCCGTTCCGATTTTGGCTTTAATGTATTTGTTCGATGGCAATTTGTTTAAATCCCGCCTGCTTAACGTTGGTCTTTTGTGTTTTATTTTGCTCGGCTTTTTGGCTTGCTGGATTGTAAAATTGCTTGGATGATAGTTTTAAAATAAAAAAGCACCCGCTTTGGGTGCTTTTTGTGTTGTTTTTACGCCTGAAGGTCGTTAAGCATAACCACAACCATCGGGCGTTGCTTTGTGCGCTTGCGGGCGTATTCCGCAACGTCGTCGCGTAGCTTTGTGGTAAGAATTTCAATATCGTCAATCCCTTTTGCGAGGTTGCGAATTAAAGAATTTCTTGCCGTTTCGGCAATACGGGCTATAAGCTCCTCGTTTTCCTTTTCGTAAACGAAGCCGCGGGTTATAACCTCGGGATAAACCGAAATACACATATAATCGGTGTCTATACAAGCGCTAACGAGGATAATACCGTTTTCGCTAAGACGCTTTCTGTCGTTAAGAACAACGTTGTTAATCTCCTGCGAGCCGCTTCCGTTAACCATAACGCCGCCCGCTTGAATATGCCCCGCGGGAACTAACGAGCGCTTGCTCATCTCAACAACGCGACCTATCTCGGGAATAACAATCTTGTTATCGGGAAGTCCCAT
The DNA here is from genome assembly GCA_045652025.1 of Eubacteriales bacterium. GTDB lineage: Bacteria > Bacillota > Clostridia > Oscillospirales > CAG-382 > Coliplasma. The sequence goes on along the minus strand of JAZRTL010000027.1, from coordinate 14,285 downwards.
CTCGTGTGCAAGGCGCGCGTGGGCAATAAGGTGCTTATATTCGCCGTGGACGGGCATAAAAAATTCGGGATTGGTAAGCGAATGTATTAGCTTAAGCTCCTCGCGGCAGGCGTGGCCCGAAACGTGAACGTCGTAGTTGCTGTAGGTAATAACCTCTGTGCCAAGCTTAAAAAGCTCGTTAATAATTTTTGTAATAAGCTTTTCGTTGCCGGGGATAGCAGAGGAGGAAAGAACAACAAGGTCGTTACTGCCAAGACGAATTTGGTTGTGCTCGCCAAACGCCATACGGTAAAGGGCGCTCATCGGCTCGCCTTGGGAGCCGGTTGTAACAATAGTAACGCGCTCGGGCGGGTAATTTTGGGCTTCGTTAAGGTCTATTAAAATCCCATCGGGAACGTAAAGATAGCCCAACCTTATCGCCGCGTTAACGAAGTTAAGCATACTTCTTCCCGAAACGGCAACCATTCTTCCATATTTAACCGAAGCGTTAATAATTTGCTGAACACGGTGAACGTTCGAGGAAAAGGTTGCAATAACAACCCTGCGATTTTCGTTGTTGAAAATACGGTCAAAGCTAACCGCAAGCGAGCTTTCGCTCGGGGTATAGCCCGCTCTTTCGGCGTTTGTGCTGTCGCACATTAAAAGGCGAATGCCCTTTCTGCCAAGCTCGGCAATGCGCGCAAGGTCTATCGGCTTTTCGCCAACGGGGGTAAAATCCACCTTAAAGTCGCCCGTGTGAAGTATTCTTCCGTTCGGGGTGGTAATGCAAATCGCACAAGCATCGGGCATCGAATGGTTTACGTTAATAAATTCACATTCAAATTCGCCGAGCCCTATCGTCATTCCCGCGGCAACCTCTTCTAATTTCGGGCTTTTAATGCCGTGCTCCGAAATTTTACCCTCAATAATTCCAAGCGTTAAGCGGGTTGCAAAAACGGGACAGCTCGGGAACCTTTTAAGAAAATGCGGAACCGCGCCGATATGGTCCTCGTGGCCGTGGGTTATCAAAAGCCCGCGTATCTTCTCGGCGTTCGATTCCAAATAGCTAAAATCGGGTATAACAAGGTCAACCCCAAGCATATCGTCCTCGGGGAATGCAACGCCGCAATCGACGATAATAATATCGTTTTCATATTCAAACGCGGTGCAGTTCATACCAATTCCGTCAACACCGCCAAGGAAAATAACCTTAACGTTCGGCTTCTTAAGCTTCTTTTCTTCCTTAAAGGGCTTTGTCTTCTTTTCCTTTTTCTTCTTTTTGCTCGTTGGCTTTGGGTTGGATTTTGCTTTGGTTTTCTTTTTCTTTTCGGTAGAATTTTCAAATTCGTTCTTAAAAAAGTCCGCACCAAAATCGCCGCCGCGCTTTTTCGCGGAGGAGGTCTTTTTAATTTTTAATTTAGCCATAAAAATCCTTTCTGTAAAACAAATTTTTAAAAAATATATGTAACGGGCAATAGACACACCCGAAATCAACTAAATAAGCTCGGATATATTATGCCTCAAAACGATTCGATTGTCAAGACGTGAAAAAATACATAAAATGTAATATAAGCGCGTTATAGCAGAAAATAACTGTTTTTACGGTTGCCTAAGCTATAATATCCCTTGACTTTTACATATTCGTTTGATACAATTATGTTAACCTTCAAAAGAGGGCTTTAAACTATTTTCGATAATTATTTCCCATATATATTTTTAAAGGGTGTTTTTGGTTATGGATAAACTTTGTATTTCGGGCGGTAAGCCGTTGCTTGGTAACGTTACCATCGGCGGTATGAAGAACGCCGCCTTACCTATTATATTCGCAACTATTTTGGTTGATGACGTTTGCGTGCTCGAAAATCTTCCCGACGTTAGCGATATCGCATCGGCGCTCGAGATTTTAAGGCGTATGGGTGCGATTGTTACAAAAATCGACCAATATTCATACAGTATCGATACTCGTCCCGTGCATAGCAACAGCGTTCCGCTTGACCTTGCTCGCATAATGCGCGGCTCCTATTACGTTTTGGGTGCCGAGCTCGGTAGGTTCGGTAGGCCCACCACCGCCATCCCCGGCGGCTGTAACCTTGGCGCTCGCCCTATCGACCAACATATAAAGGGGTTCGAGGCGCTTGGAGCCACCGTTACCTGTAATACAACCGTTAGCTGCTTTTGCGAGGGTCGCCTAAAGGGCACCTCTATCTATCTCGACGTTGCCTCGGTTGGCGCAACCTGTAACATAATGCTCGCTGCCGCTACTGCCGAAGGACTTACGGTTATCGATAACGCCGCGCGTGAGCCGCATATAGTTGACCTTGCGAACTTCCTAAACCGTTGCGGTGCCGATATTTCGGGCGCGGGCACAGAGGTTATTAAAATCCGCGGGGTAGAAAAGCTTTACGGCGGTACCCACGCGATAATTCCGGATATGATAGAGGCGGGAACTTATATGATTGCCGCCGCGGCAACAAAGGGTAATTTGGTTATTAATAACGTTATCCCGCGACATTTGGAGGCAACCACCCGTAAGCTTGCCGAAATGGGCGTTGAGGTTGAGGAGGGCGACGATTTCGTTCGCGTTTCCTCAAACGGTAATCTTAAAAAGGTTCGTGTTAAGACCGATTTTTATCCCGGATTTCCTACCGATATGAACCCGCAATTTTGTGTGCTTCTTTGCCTTGCCGAAGGTCAAAGTAAATTGACCGAAAGCGTTATGGATTCCCGCTTTAAATATACCGACGAGCTTATCCGTATGGGCGCAAGAATCACCGTTCAGGGCAGAGATGCTATTATCGACGGTGTCGATTCGCTTAACTCCGCAAACGTTCGCGCGGTTGACCTTCGCGCAGGTGCGGCTATGGTTATCGCGGCGCTCGCCGCTAACGGCACGACTATTATCGAGGATATCCACCATATCCAACGCGGATACGAGGATATGGTCGGTAAGCTCCGCTCCGTCGGCGCAGATATTAAGGTTATCACCGACGAGATTCGTGCTTAAATCGCTTTGAATAAACCAAAAAACAAAACGCTTCCTTAAAGCTATTAAGGGAGCGTTTTTTGCGGCCAAAGCGTTTTAACAAGTTAAAATGTTAAAATGCTATTGCATATTTGCGGCAAATATGATATACTCACACTAATATTTGTATGAAAGAGAGGTATTTCACCTTGAATTTAGAAGTTTTGGCATTGATTGTTTATTTTGTAACAATGCTTTCTATCGGTGTGTTCTTCTTCCTTAAAAATAAGAGCAGAACCGATAAAGATTATTTCTTGGGCGGCAGAAGTATGGGCCCTTGGGTTACCGCAATGAGCGCGCAGGCGTCGGATATGAGCGCTTGGCTGCTAATGGGCTTGCCCGGCAGCATTTTGGCGTTCGGTCTTGGTCAGGCGTGGATTGGTATCGGTCTTGCGCTCGGTACTGCGCTTAACTGGATTTTGGTTGCCCGCCGTTTGCGCCGTTTTTCTCAGGCGGCAAACGATTCTATAACACTTCCTCAGTATCTTTCTAACCGTTTTGCAACAAAGAGCAAGGCGCTTCAGGTTGTTTGCGCGGTGGTGTTCCTTGTTTGCTTTACCGTTTACGTTGCATCTGCGTTCGTTGCAGGTACGGGCGTGTTTGTTTCTATTTTCCCCAGTATCGACAAGAGCGTGGCAATGCTTATTTTTGCGGCAATACTTATTATCTATACCTTCCTTGGCGGCTACAAGGCGGTATGCTGGACCGACTTCTTCCAGGGTATGCTTATGATAGCGGCTGTTCTTGCGGTTCCGATAATTATTATGCTCACAAAGGATTTGGATGCTTCTGTTTTAGATAAGGTTGTTGTTTCGCCTACTGCCGAATATGGCTTTGTTCGCGACCTTTTCTCTGCACCCGCTACCGAAATTGCAAGCGGTCTTGCTTGGGGCTTGGGCTATTTTGGTATGCCCCACATCCTTGTTCGCTTTATGTCGATCGAAAAGCCCTCTATGGTTAAAAAATCGGCTATCGTCGCTATCGTTTGGGTTGTGCTTGCGCTCTTGGCGGTTATCGTTATGGCGGTTATGGGCAGAATGCTTATCGGCGAGCAGTTGTTGGCTACCGACAGTCAAAGTATGGTATTCATCCAGCTCGCACGCGATTTGTTCCCCGCGTTTATTGGCGGCATACTTCTTTCGGCAATTATTGCGGCTTCAATGTCCACAGCCGACAGTCAGCTTTTGGTTGCCTCGTCCTCCTTCACCTCGGATATTTATAAGCCGATTATTCGCAAAAACGCAAGCGATAAGGAAACCCTTTGGGTTGGTAGAATAGTCGTTCTTATAGTTTCGGTTATTGCATACTTTATTGCAAGCAGTAAGGCAGAGGGCGCGCAGGCGATTATGGACCTTGTCGAAAACGCTTGGGCGGGCTTCGGCTCGGCGTTCGGACCGGTTGTAATTCTTTCGCTCTTCTGGCGCAGATTCACCTATAAAGGCGCGCTTGCGGGCGTTATTGCAGGTGCGGTTACCGACGTTCTTTGGCTGGTGTTCCTTTCGGGCTCCACGGGCATTTACGAAATCATTCCCGGCTTTATCGTTGGCGCGATTGCCTCGGTTGTGGTTACACTTCTCGATAAAAAACCCTCGGCAGAGGTCGTTGCTGTTTACGATACCGCAGTTTCCGAAGAATAATTAAAAAGAAAAGAGCCCCGACGGGCTCTTTTTTGTTTTGGATGGGGTGTCGAGTTTGCTATTCGAGTGTTAGAACAAGGGAGAAAAATCCGTATTGTAGTAAAAGCATTTTTTGCCGGATTTTAATAATATAACGCCATCCGAAATTTCCGAACCTGTAAAATCCACACCGCTTAATTCGCCCAATAATTCGCCGTTGCTATTAAAGCAATTTAGTTTTTTGTCGGTTGTATCGAAAAGTAATACGTTATCGCCGTCGAAAGAAACTGAAGCAAGCTCCGTTTCAATGGGCTCAAACAGAAATTCTCCTTTTTCATTAATGAGAGTCCAATAGTGCTTATCAACTTGTTCGTTATAAAAGTTAACGGGAACTTTTCCGTTTTTATAGTTGTTGCCTAACTGGTATATGTTGTTGATGTTGTTTAAATCGAGCATTGTATCACCGTTTGGGCTTTTAAAAACAAAACCCTCGGATTCCCAATTTTCAGAGGGGAATTTAACGTCTGTGGTATCAGATATTTCACCTGTTTTTACATTTAGAAATTTTTCACATCCCTCAAAGTATGTAATATCATTCGCGAAATATGAATACGCGCCCAAAGCGGTACTAACCCATAAATTTTCAGAAAGTTCGTTGTAAATTACTTCGGAGGGCTGCACTATCCATTCAAAGGCGGTGTTCATGACTCCCATTTCTATTTTCGCAGAGCTATAATCGGCTGTTTCTTTTACCGCAACAATATAACCGCCGTTAAACGCAACACCTAAAAATTCGGTGGCTCCTACATCCTTCGCGTAAGTGATTTCGCCCTTTGTGTTGCAGATGGCACCGCCACTGTTGATTATGGCATATCCGTTTTTAAATTCGGCATAAATAGTACCATTAATAGAAGTTGCGGCTCCATTTTCAAGCACAAAAACAATATTGCCGTGTTTATCGATACAATATGCTTTTTCTTTGTTATGATCGAGATTAACAAAAGCAAGGCCTTCGCGATAAGGCGAAGCGGCGGTGATTTTGCCGTTGATTTTATTGGCGTTATTTTCGTTTTCAATTACTCGTGAATTATTGATGCTCGTTTTGTCGCTGCTTTTGTTATTTCCTCCACAAGCGTTAAATGATAGCACAATGGATATCAATAACACAAAAATTAAAAAGTTTCTCATAGCTTTCCTCCTAATATTAACCGATTTTGGTTAATATCATTATATACCACAATCGGTTAATATGTCAATGGGGAGGAATGTGTTTTATGATCTCTTATGACAAGTTGTGGCAAACGATGAAAGAAAAAGGCGTTACACAATATACGCTTATAAAAAAATACAATATTAGCCCCGCTCAAATCACGCGATTAAAACGAAATGAAAGTGTTAGTACACATACAATAGAAATGTTTTGTAGGATTTTGGAGTGTAATGTCGAAGATATTATGCAATACATAGATGACGGTAATATATAAATTATCCAAAACAAAAAAGAGCCGAAATGGCTCTTTTTTGTTTTGGAGCAAGCGACGGGAATCGAACCCGCACGATCAGCTTGGGAAGCTGAGGTTCTACCACTAAACTACGCCTGCATATTCGGTTTTTGCTCGTTTTTAATTATATATCAACGTACAGCCGTTGTCAAGAAAGAAGATTGTCGAAAAAACACTATTGGAAAATAAATGCAAACGGCTTTTTATTGCAATTTATATAAAAATCTATTGATAAATTAAAATTTATCTGTTATAATATTTGCGCTATAAAGTTAATTCTTTTTGAAAAGGAGAAAAGATATGAAACGTACAATAAGTATCGTTTTAACGTTGGCGATGTTAATTTCGTTGTTCACCGTTTTCTTCGTTACCGAAGTAAGCGCGGCAACCGTTATTAAAAACTCCTCGCCCGCGATTCCCGCAACAGTCGGACAAAAGATAACCCTTTCGGATTATTCTGTTATCTTCGACGGCGATTCCACCGCTACCTCGGGTGTAACCTGGAAGCAAAACGGCACGACCATTACTTCCTTTACCCCCTCCGCAAAGGGCGTTACAACGCTCGTTGCATCCAGCGGATCTAAAACAAAAAACATTTACGTTGTAGCAAAGAACAGCTCCGAAAGTGAATATGTTCTTTACGAAGCGAATATGGCTGATTTTGCTTCTGTTTCCGCGCTTACAAGCGCAGGTTGGACTTTGCCCGACTCTACCAATACCCCCACTTCCATTTCGGGCGGCGCGCTTGCTATTGACGGCACCAGAGTTCAAGGCACGGCTTATCTTCCTGCTTGGCTTGGCGATTTTGGCGATTACGGCTTTACCGCTAACGTAAAGGTAAATTCGGCTAACGAATCTACCCGTTGGTTTGCGATGGTTTACCGCTCAGATAACCGCGCAGGCACCGCAAACCACTTCCAAATGTGTATCCGCGATAATACTACCGCGGCAAACGGCATTGAGTTTTCCGAAAATATCGGCTCTTGGAACGTTATCGCAAAGGGCTCTGCAAGCCATAGCACTATGACCGATGCTTACCGCAACGTTAGCATTACCGTTAACGGCGGCGACCTTAGCTACTTTATCGGCTCTACCCAAGTGCTTTATCTAACCTCCTCGGCATATACCGCAAAGAGCGGCTTAACCAAGGGTCATTTGGGTATTACCGCTTCGGGCGCATCGCTTTCGGTAAAGAGCGTTAAGGTAACGCTCCAGCTCGGCAACACCGTTCCCGAGCAAATTCCCTCTAACCTTTCTCTTATCTATAACAACAACCACGACACCGCTAACCTTGCGACCTCTATCGCAAACGTCCAAAAGGTTTCCTCGGCTACCGCGGCTAACCTTAGCGGTCTTTCGGTTGCATATATCGACCTAACAGGCGGCGCAGATGCTACCGCGGCTCTTAAGGCGTGCGTTAGCGCCGGCGTTGTTCCTACTTTTTATATAACCACCAACGCCCAAGCGGATAAGGTTGCTTCCGCAATCTCCTCGGCGGGTAAATATGACGTTAACGTTATATCCAACTCGGCTTCGGTTTTGGCTTATATGAGAAATAAAAACAGCAAGGTTCGTACGGGTCTTAGCTATGACCTTTCCTCCGCGATGGCGGACGGTAACCTTACCGTTGCCGAAGCCGAAACGGTTCGTAAGGCGGTTAGAAGCGCGCCTGCAACCTTTATGGTTATCGAAAGCAAATACGCTACCCAACAAGCAATTAACGAAATTCGTAAGTTCGCCGTTGCAGTTTGGGTTAACGTTAAATCCACCCCTAACACCGATGCATTCCGTCTTGAAGCGCTTACCGCTTTAACTGCGGGCGCACACGGTATTATCACCTCCAGCGCGAGCGCGGTTTCTACCCTAATCGCAACAAGCTTCACCGCAAACACCGTAACAAGACCTTCCTATTCTATCGGCCACGCAGGTAACTACGATATAGCCGAGGAAAACACCATGGAAAGCTTTATTTCGGCTTACGAAAACGGTGCGGCAATTCTCGAGCTTGATATGGGTATTACCAGCGACGGCGTTCCCGTTCTTCTCCACGATAACACCCTTTGGCGTACTACAACCTATAAAAACGAGGTTGAGGATAAAACTAAAGCCAAGAATATTTGGGAAATGACCTGGGCAGAGGTTCAAAAATATACCGTTGTCAGCACAAAAACGGGCGTAGATACCGGTAAGCCCATTCCCAAGTTCGAGGAGCTTTTGCAATATTGCAAGGGTAAGGACGTTAAGCTTTTCGTTGAATTTAAGTGGCATGCCCACAATATGATTCCCAAAACCATTGAGCTTATTAACCAATACGGTATGATGAGCCAATGCGACTTCCTTTCCTTCTACGGTAACTGTATCGGTGCCGTTCAGCAATTAGCTCCCGGTGCATCCACCAGCTTTATCTTTAACAATAACAGCACCGACGTAAAGGGCACCAACGCGACCTACGCGCAATCGCTCATTTCTCTCGATTATTGGATAACCACCGCACAGGGCAGCAAGAGCACCATAAGCCCTCCCCGCTATACCCCAATCACCAAGGACGTTATGCAGGCGGCAACCGATAGAGGTATTACTATCTGGCCTTGGACCTACGATACAAATTCCGCAAACGCCGGATTCTTTGCAGGTGTTGACGGTATGACTATGGTTAACGCGCAGGATATGGCTAATATGGTATTTAGCGTATCCAGCAGCGGCGTTGATATGTTCGTTGGTCAAACCTATACGGGCGGCTCGCTTGTTGCAACCCGCTATAACAGAACCACCTTTAAGGTAACCGGCGAAAACACCGTTGCCGCTATCGTTAGCGGCGATGCGGTTAAGCTCGAAAACGGCAAGCTCGTTGCAGTTAAAACGGGTACCGCGAAGGTAATTCTCGGTTGTAAGACCAAGACCTATGCAGGTCAAGACTACGTTGTTTATAGCCAACCCGTAACCGTTACCGTTGGTGCAAGCGCGGGTGCTTCTATGTTGGTTCCCTTGATGGACGTTGCAGAAACCGCAACTATAAATTCGCTTCCCGAAGCCGACCTTAACACCCTTCGCGAGCTTTATAACAAGGCAAAATCGCTTATTAGCGCTTCCAACCCCGCGGAATCCGAAATTAAGGCGACCGCAAACGCTATGAGCGACCTTATTAGCAAGTTTATCGTTGTAAGCTACACAACAACCGCTCCCAACTACGATTATTGGGATACCGCTTCCGCAAACCTCTTCTACGATGACGGCGTTCGTCTTATGGATGGCAAAAAGCAAAAGCCCGCGGGCGATAGCTCGGCTTATTCCGCTTGGAAGAGTACCTCCTCGGGAGTTGTAGATATTACCGTCGATTACGGCTCCGCCGCCGCAAAGGATACCTTCTCGGGCTACTTTGCACACGGCAACTGGGGTGTTTATGCTCCCACCGCAATGGATATTTACTATTCTAACGATGGCAATAGCTGGAAAAAGGCAGAAACAACCCTTACCACCGTTGAAACCAAGGCATCTACCACCGAGCTTCCTTGGGCGCTTTCTACCTTGACCTCTAAATCCGCTACCGAAATTAAGGCGAGATATTTCCGCTTTAAAATCACCCCCGGCTACAGCAACGGCTTTATTTGGGTAGATGAAATTGAGCTTACAAACAGTAACGATAAGCTCGGCTATATTACCTCGGTTAATAAGAAGATAGTTGCAGGCGATGCGGTTATCTTCACAAGCGACTTCGGCGCCGTAAGTAACCAAACCGCAAATATTAAATATGCGGGATATGTTGTTGCAAAATGGAATAAAGATTATAACGCTTATATCATTACAAGCGTACAAGAAACCAACCTTGCAGACAAGACCTATAACTTGGCGAGCGATGAAATTATCCTTGCCGCACACGAATGGGAAAACGACCTCGCAGGTGAACAAGGCGTTGTCGGTAGCTCGGCAAACCGCGCGAAGATTCATGCCGCAGAGGTTGGCCAAGCAATTCGCTTCTATGGTATAAACTCGGATTGGAGCTTTAGCGTAGCCCCCGCGTTCGAGATTGTAGATGCGGAAATTCCTACCCATACTCATACTGCAGTTGGTAATTGGGTAAGCGATAAGAATAATCACTGGAAGGAATGCTCTTGCGGTGAGGATTTGAATAAGGCGGCTCATACCGCAGGCGCTTGGGAGGTTAAGACCCCCGCAACAGTTGATAAGGCAGGCGAACAGATTAAGAAGTGTACCGTTTGCCAATACGTTGTTGAAACCAAGGAAATTCCCAAACTCGAGCCCACTCATACCCATAGCGCAGTTGGCGATTGGAAGTATGACGATAAGGAACACTGGAAGGAATGCTCCTGCGGCGAAAAGCTTAATAAAGCGGCTCACGATGCAGACGATTGCTCGGTTTGCGCGTTCGTAGCAGAAAAAGAGGACGAAAAGCCCACTCCCGATCCCGAACCCAAGCCCGATGAAGAAACCAAGATTATGCTTGGCGACGTAAACGATTCTAAAGAAATCGACTCTATGGACTACGTTCTCGTTAAGCGTGCTTACTTTGGTACCTTCGACTTTAACGAAGACCAATTCGCTCGCGGCGACGTTAATAAGTCCGGCGATATCGATTCTATGGACTACGTTTTAATCAAACGCGCATACTTTGGAACCTTCTCGTTTAGTTAATTAAAACCTAATACAAAAAGCCGAGGAGAAATCCTCGGCTTTTTCTTTTAGAAAATGATACATATACAATTAAATTTACATAAAATCCAAGGACAAGTGCCTTGGATTTTATACCTTGGAACTTCGCAATGGCGGACATTTATGCACGCCATTGACGCGAGTGTACGAAGTTCACGAAAAACGATGAAAAACAAGCGTTTTTCATCGAGAGCGAAGCGATTAATATTGACTAAGAGAAGGTTATATGGTATTATGTAGAATAGTAAATTTTTATGGGGGTGTTAGGACAATGCGTTTTGTTTGTTTTTTGCTTTGTGTTGCGCTAACGGTTGCGTTACCGCTTGTTATTTGCGAACAAACTGCGCTTGCGGATAACGGCGTTAGCACCGCGGCGGCGATTGCATATACCGGCCCCTACGTTAAGGTTGGAAATACCACCTTGCCCTTGGCGGAGCATATGCCGGGTACGTATTTCACCCGTAACGGAAAGGCGTGCACCTGCCATTATACCGAGGATTGTATAGCAAACGGCTCGGGCTGTAACTGTATGAGATATTACCCGACGGGTAACAAAAGCACCTGCGAAATCGACCTTATGAGCGTTCAATGCTTTGGCTTTGCGCGCTTGGTGTTCTATAAATGCTTTGGGTTTATCGACCAAGCCCAAAACGCCGACCTTTATTATAACGTCGGCTCGCTTTCGCGTAGCCAAATTTCCGAATCCAGCGTTAAGGCGTTAATGCTAAAGGCAGCCCCCGGCGCACACGTTCGCTTAAGCCAAGGCCATTCGGTTTCTATTCTAACAATGGATAGCGATTTTATTGTTATCTACCATGGTAACGCGGGCGGCGATGGCGTTGCCTCGTCCTCTTGTATCGTTTCTACCCGCCGTTATACTTGGGCGGAATTTGCCCGCGCCGTTTCTGCGGGTATCGATTATATCCATATGCCCTATAACTACCCCGATAGCTCGCTCGTTCTTACCGAAAAGAAGGTCGGCTATTATAGAATTACGTCCGAGGACGGTCTTCGCCTCCGTGCCGAGCCGAACACACAATCGGGCATATATGCGGTAATCCCCTTTAACGAGATTGTTAAGGTTACCCAAGTCGATCAATTTTGGGGAAAGACCACCTACGCGGGTGAAACGGGTTGGGTATTTTTGGAATATACTACCTTCTATACCGCGCTAAAAATTCTCCCCTCGGGCGATGTGTTTAAGCGCAGCGACGATGGATATCTTCGCGCGGCTATTTGGAGCTTAAGCTCGGATTCCTTTTCGGAATATTTCGATAAGCAAAGTATTGTAACCCGAACTCGCGAGGGTGCGCTTTTCGAAACCGATGCATATATAACAACGGGAGCTACCGTTTCGCTCGTTGTCGATGGAACAACTATCGATACCGCAACCGTTTGTATTGCGGGTGATATAAATTGCAACGGAATTTTGGACGTTGGCGATTATATCGTTGCAAGGCGCGCTTATTTTGGTAATTTTAAGTTGGGCGAGCCACAAAAAATGGCTGCCGACGTTTCGGGCAACGGGGAAATAGACAGTATGGACTACGTTCTTATAAAGCGCTATTTCTTTACCCAAAACCAAGCTCTGTTCGATGACTTTATGGAATAACGCTTCTCTTTTCTTAGGGAAGCGTTTTTGCTCTGAATTATTATATAAAAGGAAAGAAATATGAAAAAATTTACTTCTGCTTTGGCTTGCTTTCTCGTTACGGCTTTAATTTTTGGGCTTTTGCCCCTAACCGCGCTTGCGACCGAAAAAACTATCTCTCTTGCAACCGAGCTTGTAAGCTACGAATATTCTGCCCCTTGGGAAGAAATTCTTTCGACCGCCTATTCTATCGACCGCGCGAATTACAAGGCGGCTGTTCTTAAGGAAATAGATTATTATATAAATGTGTGTATGACCGCCGAAAGCGCGGATATAAAGAGCTTCGCGGCAGAAAAGCTAAAATATCTTGTTACCGTAACGGGCGATAAGGAGCTTATATATTCAACAAACCTTACCTATTCTACCGACCCCGAGCCGAATTACTACCTTTGGGATAGCGCGGCGGGGGCGCCAAGCACAACGCTTAATCCGCTTTATATCGACGATAACCTGCGTCTTACCGACGGTAAAAAGGGAAGCCCCGACGGCGCAAATAAAGGCGGTAGCTTCTATTCCGTTTGGCAGGGAAGCGACGTTACGGTTACTGTCGACCTCGGCAAAGCGGTTAATATCGACCTTTTCCGCGCCTATTTTGCGGGCGGGGTGGATGGCGTTGAAAGACCGCGTAAGATGAAGGTCGCTATCTCCGACGATGGCGTTAATTTTACGGATATTAAGGCGACCTGTAATATTTCCGAGCTTGCAACCGACGGCGAATGGGATAACTACCTTTTCGTAATCCAAACCCCCGTTGTTTCTGCAAGGTTCGTTAGGTTTACCGTCTTTGCCCAGCTTAATTACGGTACAAAATGCGTTTGGGTAGACGAGCTCGAGGTTGCCCTTGCGGATACTGCCTACCTTGCTCCGAACGAGAACCAAGGTAGCCAAGACGGCGAAAACCAAGACGGCGAAAACCAAGGCGGGAACGCGAGCGGGGAATATAACCTCGGCGACGTTAATAAATCGGGCGAGATAGACAGTATGGACTACGTTCTTGTAAAAAGAGCATATTTCGGAACGTTTAGCTTCGATACCGAGCAACAAGCGATTGGCGACGTAAATAAGTCCGGCGAAATCGACAGTATGGACTATGTTTTAATAAAACGCGCTTACTTTGGGACTTTCCAAATTAGGTAATTAAAATTACTATAAAAAACCGATGTAACAGCCACCCACAAAATAAATTTCCGCAAGGAGTACCACGTGCTATCGGTTTTATGAGCATTATATATCATTTTAACAAAACAAAAACCGAGGCGGTTGCCTCGGTTTTTATATTTTTAATTAGTTAAAGGAAAAAGTACCAAAGTATGCTCTCTTAATAAGAACGTAATCCATAGAATCGATTTCGTTCGACCTATTAACGTCGCCGCGCTTGAACTGGTCTTCGTCGAAGGTGAAGGTTCCAAAGTAAGCACGCTTAACAAGAACGTAGTCCATAGAATCTATTTCGCCGTTCTTGTTTACGTCGCCGAGCATATAATCGTCTTCGATTTCTACCTCGTAACCGCAATCGCAATTTTCTTCGGTATGGGGCTGGAAGTCAACCTTTTCACCGCAGGCGCATTCTTTCCAATGCCCCGTTTCGTCGTGCTTCCAATCGCCTGCCGCGCTATGCTTGTGCACTTCCTCTAACTTGGGAATTTCCTTGGTTTCGAGGATATAAGAGCAAACCGTACACTTCTTAATCTGCTCGCCTGCCTTTTGGGTGGTAGCGGGGGTCTTAACCTCCCAAGCGCCTGCGGTATGGGGTGCAACGTCGCTCTTTTCGCCGCAGTCGCACTCGTGCCAGTGGTTGTTCTTATCTGTCTGCCAACCATCGTTAAAGCTATGCTTTGCGGGAATTG
>JAZRTL010000026.1:0-1518 GCA_045652025.1 Eubacteriales bacterium | reverse complement strand
GGACCTTCTAAAGCCCGAAATTCGCCAATCTCTCTTCGGCGATAGAACACATCCCGTGTTCACAAAGGTTCGTAACTCCTCGCCCGCTTCCTATATCGATGGCGCAATCGTTCGTAATTCGCTTATCGCAGACGGATGCGTTATCGAGGGTACGGTCGAAAACTCCATCCTTTTCCGTGGCGTAAAGGTTGGTAAGAATACCCATATCAAAAACAGTATCATAATGCAGGATACCATCACGGGCGAAAACGTTTACCTTAATTGCGTAATTACCGATAAAAACGTTGTCATCCGCGACGGTCGCGTTCTTTCGGGCCATGAAACCCGTCCCTTCTTTATCGATAAGGGCTCGAACGTTTAATATATACTAACATATAATAATTGAAGGAAGATTAAAATGAAAAAGATACTTTACGTTGCGGGCGAAGCCCTTCCTTTTGCTTCTTCGGGCGGACTTGGCGACGTTATCGGCTCGTTGCCCGCCGCTTTGTCGGGCGAGGGCGATAACGATATCCGCGTTATAATGCCGCTCTATTCCAATATAGGCGAAAAATATCGTAGCAAGTTCGAATACCTCGGAAATAAGTACGTTCAGCTTTCTTGGCGTTCGCTCTATTGCGGTATCTTCAAATACGTTCATAAGGGCGTTACCTTCTATTTTCTCGATAACGAATATTATTTCAAGCGCAACACCCTTTACGGTGAATATGACGATGGCGAACGCTTTGCCTTCTTCTGCCGTGCCGCACTCGAGATTTTGCCGGATATCGATTTCTTTCCGGATATTCTCCATGCACACGATTGGCATGCCGCTCTCAGCGTAGTTTACCTAAAGCAATGCTACGCGAAAACCGATGAACGCTATTCCAATATCAAAGCAATCTTCACAATACATAATATCCAATATCAAGGCATCTACGGCTTCGAGCTTTTGGGCGACGTGTTCGGCTTAATGGCTTGGGATAAGGAAATCGTTGAATATAACGGTTGTATTAATCTCCTAAAGGGCGCTATTGTCTGTGCCGATGCGGTTACAACGGTTAGCCCCACCTACGCAAAGGAGATTTTATCTCCCAAATTCTCCCATGGGCTCGATAACGTTCTTAATAGCTTTAGCTATAAGCTTTCGGGTATCCTTAACGGTATCGACCGCGATTACTATAATCCTTCCAAGGATAAAGAGATTTTTGCCAACTTCTCTACTCGCAATATGGAGGGCAAAAAGCTTTGTAAGGCGGGTCTTCAGCGTATGCTCGGCCTTCCCGAGAGGGACGTTCCTATGGTTGCGGTTATCTCCCGCTTGGTTAGCCATAAGGGGCTCGATTTAGTAGTGCTTGCGGGCGATGAAATGCTAAAGCAGGATATCCAGCTTGTTGTTCTCGGTCAAGGCGATAAGAGCTACGAGGATTATTTCGTTTCGCTTTCCGAGCGCTATCCCGATAAATGCGAAGCGCTTATCACCTATAACCGCGACCTTTCAAAGCAGATTTATTCCTCTGCCGATTTGTTCCTAATGCC
>JAZRTL010000025.1:0-6095 GCA_045652025.1 Eubacteriales bacterium | reverse complement strand
TGGAACGCCGCGAACGGTGAGCGAGGCGCGAGCGTACGGCGTTCACAAATCCCATTGAAAACCGTGTGTTTTCAATGGAAAGCGTCAGCTTTGCTTTGTATATTCCAACAAGCCGCCGGCGAGGATGATATCGATATCTCTGCCGGAAAGCGAGGAAACAAGCTTTATTTCCTTACCGTTTGCCTTAAGGATGATATCCTTACCCTCTTTTATGCAGGAGCGAACGTTAGAAATTTCCAACTTATCGCCGAGAGAAAGTGTATCGTAATCCTCTGCATTGGCAAAGGTCAAGGGCAAAATACCCGCGTTAACGAGGTTTGCCGCGTGGATACGTGCAAAGCTCTTTGCGATAACCGCCTTTACGCCAAGGTAAAGCGGAACGAGCGCCGCATGCTCACGCGAGCTACCCTGACCGTAGTTTTCGCCACCGATAATTATACCGCCGTTCTTTTCCTTTGCTCTTGCGGGGAATTCCTCATCGCAAACCTCAAAGCAGAAGTTGGAAAGGTAAGGAATATTGGAGCGGTAGGGCAAAATCTTTGCGCCCGCGGGCATTATATGGTCGGTAGTGATATTATCGCCAACCTTTAAAATACATTCGCAATCGATATTATCAAGCAAAGGTCTGCTTTCGGGGAAGGGCTTAATGTTGGGACCGCGCTTTACTTCAACGCTTGCCGCTTCTTCAACAGTAGCGGGCTTAATAACCATATTATCGTTAACGTTAAAGCGAACGGGCATAGGAAATTCGGGCATTTCACCCAAGGTTCTCGGGTCGGTAAGAACGCCGGTAAGAGCCGAAACAGCCGCAGTTTCGGGGCTTACAAGATATACGTCGGCATCCTTGGTGCCGCTTCTTCCAAGGAAGTTACGGTTAAAGGTACGGAGCGAAACACCTGCGGATTGGGGCGATTGACCCATACCGATACAAGGACCGCAAGCGCTTTCCAAAATTCTTGCGCCTGCTTCGATCATCCAAGAGAGAGCGCCGCATTCGGCAAGCATATTATATACCTGCTTACTACCGGGAGCGATAGAAAGCGAAACGTTATCGTTAACGGTTTTGCCCTTAAGGATATGGGCAACCTTCATCAAATCAACAAAAGAGGAATTAGTGCAAGAGCCGATACAAACCTGATCGACGGTGATTGCGCCGATTTCCTCGATGGTTTTAACGTTATCGGGGCTATGGGGGCAAGCCGCGGCGGGAACAAGCTCGGAAAGGTTAATATCTACAACAAGGTCGTAAACCGCATCGTCATCCGCCTTCAATTCAACGTAGCAATCCTCTCTACCCTGCGCCTTAAGGAAGGCATAGGTATTTTCGTCGGAGGGGAACACCGAGGTAGAAGCGCCAAGCTCGGCACCCATATTGGTTATAGTACCTCTTTCGGGAACGGTAAGGGTTTTTACGCCCTCTCCGCCGTATTCGATAATTCTGCCAACACCGCCCTTAACGCTAAGACGGCGAAGAACCTCAAGAATAACGTCCTTTGCGGAAACCCAATCGTTAAGCTTACCCGTTAGGTTAACGCGAACCATTTCGGGCATAGTGATATGATAAGCACCGCCACCCATTGCAACCGCAACGTCAAGACCGCCCGCACCAAAAGCAAGCATACCCAAGCCACCGCCGGTGGGGGTATGGCTATCCGAGCCGATAAGGGTTTTGCCGGGTGCGCCAAAGCGTTCGAGATGAACCTGATGGCAGATACCGTTACCGGGGCGCGAGAAAAGCAAGCCGGATTTTTTAGCACAAGTGCGGATATACAAATGGTCGTCGGCGTTCATAAAGCCGTTTTGAAGAGTGTTATGGTCGATATATGCAACCGAAAGCTCGGTCTTTACACGGGGAATGCCCATTGCCTCAAATTCGAGATAAGCCATAGTACCCGTAGCATCTTGGGTTAGAGTTTGGTCGATACGCAAGCCGATGGGAGTACCCTTTATCATTTCGCCTTCGACAAGGTGTTCTTTAATTATTTTTTGAGCAATAGTTAATCCTGACATTCGGTAACTTCCTTTCTGTCCTTAAGATCGATATAGGGAATAGCGCCGTGGAAGGGACGGTAAGCCGGACGCATTATACGGCGGCAGGTAACCAATTCCTCCAAGCGATGTGCACACCAGCCCGAAAGACGAGCGATTGCGAACAAGGGGGTATATAGCTCGGGCGGGATATCGAGCATACGATAAACCAAGCCCGAATATAGATCGACGTTAGCGCAAATAGCGTTACCATCCTGCATTTTACTTTGTAAAAGCTCGGGCGCTATGCGTTCGACCGCATGGAGAAGGTTAAAGTCCTCTCGCATACCGAACATATCGCAATGCTCCTCTGCCGCTTTACGAAGGATAGTCGCGCGAGGGTCGCTAAGGGTATAGACCGCGTGGCCTACGCCGTATATCTTACCGCTTCCGTCGCCCGCTTGCTTATTAAGCATTTTTTGGAGATATGCTTTTATTTCCTCATCGTCCTTGCTATCCTTTACGTTCGCCTTAATATCATCGAGCATTTTAACAACTTTGATATTAGCACCGCCGTGCAAGGGGCCCTTAAGCGCGCCGATACCTGCGGCAAGGGCGGAAAACGTATCGGTTCCCGATGAGGTTAGCGTTCTAACGGCGAAGGTGGAGTTATTACCACCGCCGTGCTCGGCATGGAGAATTAAGCATTTATCGAGCAAACGAGCTTCCTCGTGGGTATATTTACGGTCGTTACGAAGCATAGAAAGAATATTTTCCGCCATACCTTGACCGGGGATGGGAGAATGGAGGAAGAAGCTTGAATTATCGTAATAGTGCTTTTTAACTTGATATGCCGCAGTCATTATCATAGGCATACGAGCGATAACCATAAGCGATTGTCTAACAACGTTTTCGACGGAAGTATCGTCGGGATTTTCGTCATAGCTATATAGCGCAAGCACGCTACGGGCAAGCTTGTTCATAATATCGGGGCTCGGAGCGCGCATTATCATATCCTCGATAAAGCCAACAGGGGGCGCGCTGAATTCGTCCATTATGGTTTGGTAGAATTCGAGCTCACTATTTGTAGGAAGCGAGCCGAAGAGCAAAAGCCAAGAAGCTTCGCCATAGCCGAAGCTATCGTAACGGTCGGTCGCATCGATAATATCGTTAACGTTAATACCGCGGTAGCTAAGCTCACCCTCGCAGGGGACGCGCTCGTATTCGTTAATAACGTAACCGTGAACGTTACTAACGCGGGTAATGCCCGCAAGCACACCCGTACCGTCGGGGTTACGCAAGCCGCGTTTTACGCCGTATTTTGCATAAAGCTTTTCGTCAAATGCGCTATTGCCGCGCAATGCCTCGCCAAGCTTATCAATATTCATTTTGTTTGGCATATCTAAAAAATCCTCACTTTCGGGGAAACACCAAATATATCTTCTTTATAGTATAACAACACCTATACTTCTTGTCAATCAAAAAAGCAACAAAAACTCGTTTTGTTGCTTTTCTTGTTTGGTAATATTGACAATTTTATTTGGTTGCCGAAGCGGCTTCGGTAAGCAGTTGCTTCATCGAATATAATCCCGCCGACTTTTTAATAATATATTCGCCCGCTTTAAGCGCACCGTCCGCGAAAAGAGCGCGGTTTTCTGCGGTATGCTTTAGCGAAATCGTTTCGCCGTTACGGCTAAGAAGCACCTCGTGCTCGCCGAAAATACCGCCGCAACGAACAGCGGAAATGCCGATTTCGTTAACAGGGCGAACCATATGGCGAGAGGTACGGTCGGTAACGATTTCGGTTCCCTCGGGCATAAGCTCGGCAATTCCCTCAGCTATCATAAGCGCGGTTCCGCTGGGCGCATCGAGCTTATTGCGATGGTGCTTTTCGATAATTTCGATATCGCAATCTCCGCCGAGCGCGATATATGCACTACGGCAAAGGTCGATAAGAAGGTTAACGCCCAACGACATATTGCGAGAGTAGAACACGGGATATTCGGTAGCAAGCGCCTTTAGCATTGCAAGCTCGCTTTCGGTATGACCGGTAGATGCAACCACGCAAGGAATGCCGCTTTTACGAACGAAGTTGCAAAGCTCGGGAACAGAGGTATGGTGAGTGAAGTCGATAACAACGTCGGCTTGCTCCTTAACCTCCTCTACCGAACGGTAAAAAGGAATATTTGCATCGCAAAAATCGCCGAATTTATCGACAGCGGCCGCAATTTCTATACCCTTGGCATTAGCAGAAGCGATAACTTCCTTACCCATTCTGCCACAAGCACCGTTAACTATAATCTTCATAAAAAATTCCTTTACGATAACGTTTTTGCTTATTTAATCAAGCCCTGCTCGCGCATAAGAGCAAAGAGCTTTTCATCGTCTGCCGCATCCATAGGACAAAGAGGCATACGGAATTCGTTATTGCAGTAGCCCATTTTTGCAACCGCAGTCTTAACGGGAATGGGGTTAACCTGCATAAACAAGCCGTTCATTAAACGGAGATACTTAAGTTGAAGCTCTGCCGCGGTCTTAAAATCACCGTCAAGGCACGCCTTAGCCATTTTATGTGCTTCGGCAGGCATAACGTTAGAGAACACCGAAATAACGCCGATAGCGCCCATACTCATAAGAGGAACGATTTGTTGGTCGTCGCCGCTATACATATCGATATCGTTACCGCAGGCCTCCAAAACCTCCATCATAAGAAGAAGGTTGCCGCTTGCTTCCTTTGTAGCAACGATGTTTTGATGCTTTGCAATTTGCTTATAAGAATCGACAGAAATGCAAAAGCCGGTTCTGCCGGGAACGTTATAAACGATACAAGGGATATTTACCGCGTCTGCAACGGTAATGAAGTGGGACACGATACCCTTTTGGGAGCACTTATTGTAGTAAGGAGTAACCAAAAGAAGACCGTCCGCACCCGCGCGCTCGGCAAAGCGAGAAAGCTCTACCGCGTATTGAGTGTTATTAGAGCCGGTACCTGCAATTACGGGAACACGACCGTTAACCTTTTCGAGAGCGAATTCGACAACTCTTTTATGCTCGTCATCATCGAGCGTTGCGGGCTCACCCGTGGTGCCGCAGATAACAAGCGCATCGATGCCGCCTGCAATCTGGAACTCGATAAGACCCTCAAGAGATTTATAATCAACCGCACCGTCCTTAAAGGGCGTGATTAACGCGGTACCTGCACCGGTAAAAATGGGCTTATTGATAGACATAGATATATTCCTCCGCGGATATCTTTTGTTGTTGTAAATTTATACTTCGTATATTCTAACACCCTTAACCAAAAATGTCAATAATAAACACCGATTTTTAGCAGGATTTAAGCATAAAAAAGGACGGCTTTGCGCCGTCCCTTGTATATTGTGTATTTTTATGCAAGAACGATTTCCTTGCCGGATTCGGAGGAATCGTACATCGCTTGCATCATAGTAGCGGTGATGATCGCCTTGTCGATATGGGAAGGAAGGTTTTCGCCTGTCTTTATGCAACGGATAAAGGAATCGATTTCGTTTTGGAACATATCGCTTTCCTTGAATTTGGGCTTGAATTCAACAAGACTGTCGCAAGCGGTGGTATAAATTGTGAAATCCTGACCGTAGTTAAGGCGCGCGCCTGCTTTAGTACCGATAAAGTCGATATACATTTCCGAAACGCCGATATTTTGTGCCCAAGCGCCGTTAAGAGTGATAGTAGGTCCTTCGGTACGAACGAAAGCGGTAACAGAATCGTCAACATCGTAAACGCCGTTCAAGTCCTTGGTTTCCTCCGACCACATACTTTCGTAAACGTAGTTCTTCATATCAACGCCAAGCTTCGAGAACGCCTTTGCCGAAACGGTAAGGGGCTTAGGGTCGCCCGTGCAGTACATAACGATATCGAGGAAGTGTACGCCCACGTCGATCAGAGCACCGCCGCCGGAGATAGCCTTGGTGGTAAACGCGCCGCCCAGACCGGGGATACCGCGGTAACGGCGGAAGCATGCGTAAACGTGATACACTTCACCCAGTTCGCCGTCGTCTACCATCTTCTTAACCATATTTACAGCGGTATTGAAGCGGTTTACCACGCCGATGTTCAGGGTCATGCCGGTCTCGTGCTGTACCTGCTGC
>JAZRTL010000024.1:0-4452 GCA_045652025.1 Eubacteriales bacterium | reverse complement strand
GATGCAAGGTTATACGTATATCATATGGATACTGAATATGATACAAAAGTGCGAATTGCGGCCAAAGAGATCACGAGCACTTGGGATTCTACAACTGTAACCTGGAATACTAAGCCAACTTACGGCTCGACAATACTTGATTATGTATCCGTGGATGAAACGACCGAGGGCAAGCACGTTGCGTTCGACGTGACCAATCTTGCACAAGCTTGGTACAGCGGAACGAAAACGATGCACGGCATTGCACTTTGTCCTATTTCGGGCTACGGTAACGGTAGAATTTATTTCGGCTCCTCTGATTATGTTGGAGAGAATTTCCCTCATCTTCTTATCACCTACCGCGATACGAAGGGGCTTGAAAGCATATGGACTTATTCTTCCCATAGCGTCGGCGGCTCGGATACCGGATATATAAACGGCTTTAACGGAAATTTGGTGTTTGCTCACCACGATATGTCAACCAAGGGCTCGATATTGCCTGTTGAGATAAGCCATATTTATAACGGGTATCTTGCGGGTAAAGAATTCACTGCGAATTCTTCGGATACATTCGCGCCGAAAACCGCAAATTTTGCCGATATGAAGGTGGGCAGGGGCTGGAAATTAAGCATTCAAGAAACGCTTGTGTTTCGTACAATAAACGGAACTTCTTGGTATATATATACCGATGCGGACGGCACGGAGCTATACTTTTATTACAGTCAAGCCGATGGTAAATGGATAAGCGAAGACGGATACGACCTTTATGTACTCTCGTCGAACTCCAATTACAGAATAGTTGATGATTACGGTAACACAAAAACCTTCGATTCTTCGGGCAGACTTATAAAAATCGAGGATGCATACGGGAACAAGAAAAATATAAATTATACCGATAATCAACTTACCTCGATCAGCCATACCCCCGCGGGCTCGTCAAACCCCACAACGCATATTACGCTTAAGTATAGCAGCTATAAATATCTTGAAAGAATAACCAATTCCTTTGACAGCAGCGATTATATCACGTTTGGATACACAACCGGACGGTTAACAAAAGTTGCACATTCCAAAGGCAGTGTGGTAACATATTCTTATAACAGCGACGGTACGTTAAGTGGCGTTACAAACCTCGATACCAATTACGCTGTAAATTATACTTACACAAGCGGCGATGCATACAAAAAAGTTGCTAAAATAACCGAAAGCGTTAACGGCACACAGGGTCAAACGCTGACCTATGATTACAAGACAAAATTCTTTGCCGAACGAAACAGCGGCAAGGACGACGTACATGGCAATTCGGATGATATAAACACGGTTTACACATTCGATAATTTCGGAAAAACCATTTGCTCTTACGTCACCAACCATTCTTATTCCAAATTGTATTGTGCATATAATGCACAATACAACAATACAACCCCCGGTTCAAAGTTGAATAATAAGGTTTTGACGGAAAGCTCCACGGGTGTAACAAATTACAATTTCTTGCCGAACGGAAGCTTTGAAGGTACGTCGGATTGGAGCACTTCTGGTAGCGGAAGCGGCTCGGCTTCTGTTGTAACTGCCCAACACTTCGGCGGGCTTAAAGCGGTGAAATTGAGCACAAACTCAACTACTTCAAGCGTAACCTATTCTAAGAACGTTAATTTAGCTTACTCGGGAACCTACACTCTTTCTGCTTACGTAAAGGCCGATAGCGTAAGCGGAACGGGCGCAAGCATCGTTTTTGACGGTGCCGAAAGCAGTGCTCTAAAGGGCACCACGCCCGCATCTATAAATAACGGCTGGCAACGTATTAGCGTTTCTAAAACCATCACCGCGGCAGGTGATTATACTATATCGCTTAACCTAAAAAATGCAAGCGGAAACGTTTATTTCGATTGCGTTAAGCTGGAACGCTCTACTGCAATCCCGTCTAATTATAATTATATCGAAAACAGCAGTTTTGCCGATTCTTCGGTTTGGGGCAATAATGTTACAAGCTATGGTCACGTTACTCGACAACACGTCGGTAAAGTTACGGGCGATCCGTCAAGCTTAAAGCAATCTTCCCAAACAATAGAAATAAATATGCCCTCGACCACAACGTTCGTGCTTTCGGGCTGGGCGTGTGCAAATTCGGTCGATATAATTCCTGAGGACGATACAAACTCCATAAACGACGGAAAACGAAACCGAACCTTTGGTATGAAGGCGGTTGTTATCTATTCGGATAATACCGACGAAACACATACGCTGAAGTTCAACCCCGATTATACCGATTGGCAGTTCGGTTCGATAGCGATTATACCTAAGAAGCAAAGCAGTACGCTTAAGGTTTCGAAAATAAGGGTTTATTTGCTTTATGATTATAACGCCAACTACGCTCTCTTTGACGATTTGGCGCTTACCGTAGAGCCCGCCCAGGCATATGGATATGACTCCAACGGCAAGCTTGAAGCGATAACCGACCCCGCGGGAAATAAATCGTCGATAGATTATGCAACCAACAAAATCGACGTTGAGGGTATTACTTCGCCCAACGGAGAGGAATATAACTATACCTACGGCACAGAGCACCAAGTATTAACCGCAACAAAAAATTGCGGCGGTATAACGCAAACGCTAAGCTATGGCTATAATGCCTTTGGCAATATAACCTCTGTTGCACTTTCCGCATCGGGAACAACCGAAACAATCACGTCCTCGGCGACTTATAGTACGGACGGACAATATTTGACCGAAACCATCGATTCGCTCGGCGGAATTACCAAATATAACTACGATTCGGTAACGAAGCTGATTTCTTACGTCGATGCGGCAAATAATACCCGCACAGCGTATGCTTACGATACGCGCAACCGTATTCAAACGGTCTATGTCGATTTCGATAAAGACGGCGTAAAGGATACGAACGACCCCGCAATCGAGTATTTGTATGCCAATAACCGCCTTTCGCAAATTACAAGCGCAACTACCGATTATACGTTGACCTACGATATATTCGGCAATCTGCTTGCCGTAAAAGCGGGCGAAAGTACGCTGGCGACCTATACTTACGGCGCAAATAACGGCAAATTACATAGCTTGACCTACGGCAACGGCAGATACGAAACCTACGAATACGATGCCCTTGACAGACTGGTTAAAGTTTATTACAATGGAAGTACAACCCCGACCTATTCGGTTGAATATGACCCTAACGGAAGAATTTATTCAATAACCGATAACGGCATAAAGCATATTTATGAATACGACGGCTTAAACCGCCTTATTCGCGCTTGGCAATATACTACTTCGGGTGCGCTTAAGCTCGCTGTCGAGAACTCTTACGATAACCTTGGCAGAGCTGTCGAAAGCGATTTGGTTGTCGGTAACGTAACCCAAAGCTACGAGATAATCTATAACGATAACTCCAACCGTGTGGACGGAATG
This sequence comes from Eubacteriales bacterium, assembly GCA_045652025.1. Lineage (GTDB taxonomy): Bacteria > Bacillota > Clostridia > Oscillospirales > CAG-382 > Coliplasma. The sequence continues at coordinate 1,053 of JAZRTL010000024.1, read as the reverse complement.
ATACTCCCGAACAATTCGGGCGTTAGCTCGTCAATAAGCTATTTTTACGATGCTTTTGACCGCGTTACTAAAAAGATTACTATCGTTAGCGGAACGAATGCATCGGCTAATATTCAGGAAAGCTTTACTTATAAAGCAAATTCCTCGCTTGTAGCCAGCCAAACGGTTGTAATAAACGGCGGTGCCGCAACTACCTATAGCTATACCTACGATGCTATGGGTAATATCCTAACGGTAAAAAAGAACGGTGCTACCGTTTATACCTATTGCTATAACGCAACAAACCAATTAGCGTCTGTTGCCGATGCGGCGGCGGGTTATACCTATTTGTATTCCTACGATAGCGCGGGCAATATTGCCGAGGAATACGTGTTTAACTACACTACCGCTTCTGCACCGCTCTTGGGCGGAATGCTGCATACGGCGGTAGGCGCGAACGTCTATACCTATTCTTCTGCCGATTGGCAGGATAAATTAACCAACTATAACGGTAAGTCAATCACCTACGATGCCGCGGGCAACCCAACAAAATGGCGCAACGCTTCTTCAATCACTTGGGATGGAAGAAATCTTGGTACATATTACCTTGGCTCGTCTTCGGTAGGAATAGAGAATACCTATAATTCTTCGGGAATAAGAACCAAAAAGTATTATTTCGATACGGTCAACGACAAGGCGTATAACGTTAATTACGTCGTTGACGGAAGCCGCATACTTTCGGCGACCTACATTAATGTATACCCCTTAGCGAACCTATATTCGCTCAACTTTATTTATGACGAAAAGGGCAACGTTGTTGGGTTCACTAACCGAAATGAATACTATATTTACCAAAAGAATATCCAAGGCGATATTGTTGGTATAATCGATAAAAACGGCAACGTCGTTGTTGAATATACCTACGATTCTTGGGGCAAGCTGCTTTCCACAACCGGCTCGCTCGCAAGCACAATCGGGGAATATAACCCCTTTAGATACCGTTCCTATTGCTACGATACCGAAACCGGACTGTATTACCTAAACTCCCGCTTCTACGACCCCGAAGTTGGTAGG
>JAZRTL010000023.1:0-1531 GCA_045652025.1 Eubacteriales bacterium | reverse complement strand
TAAACAAAATCTAATAGTCGAGGGATGTTACGTTCCGTTCGATTGGAAAAACAGCTTTTCTAATGATTATCTGGCGGATATTAAATATTATTGCTTAATAATGAGCGTAAAATATATTTTAAGCCATTTTAAAGAAATTAAAGAGTTTGAAAATGTTATCGAATCGCGCTTGTGCGATGATTTTACTATTGAGCTTGCGTTAGAGGATAATGTAAAAATTCTTTCGGAAGCTAAAAAACACAATTTGAATTATTATTTAATAGACGATAAATACGAAATAGAAATTTAAAAAGAATATAGATTTAAATATGGAATTTAATCAAAAATTACAAGAACTAAGAAAGCAACGCGCATTAACTCAAGAAGAGCTTGCGGAAATGCTTTTTGTATCAAGAACTGCCGTTTCCAAATGGGAATCGGGTAGGGGATACCCAAATATCGAAACGCTTAAAAATATAGCAAAATTGTTTTCTGTAACCGTTGATGAATTGTTATCCGGCGATGAGCTTTTAAATATTGCGGAAAGCGATACAAAGAAAACCGAAACCCATCTTAAAGATATGGTATTTGGGCTTTTGGACGTGTCGGTGATTTTGCTTTTGTTTTTGCCGTTGTTTGCTCAAAGGATTGAAGGTGATTTACAAGCCGTTTCTTTGTTATCCTTGCAAGGAACTGCCCTTTGGCTCAAAATCGTTTGTATAGCATATACCGCTTTGTCTTTGGCGCTGGGTGTTTTAACCTTGGCTATACAAGGATACAGCTTTTTATTATGGAATAAGATTAAAACGGTTCTTTCGATAATTCTTAATCTTTTTGGCACAATAGCTTTGATTTTGTGCTTGCATCCCTATGCGGCAGTCTATTTAATAGTTTTGTTAATTATAAAGGTATCTTTGCTTATAAAATTCAAATGATACTAAAAGTATCGCCCGCGTTACATAGCGTTTCTTGTTATATTGTTTTGCCTGTCCTATAATTTTGTCAAAACATATTATAGGAGGCGCTATTATGAAAAATCGTGCGCGAAAATCTTTTTTAATCTCTCTGCTTTTCATTGTTGCATTTCTGCTTTGGACGTTGGCTCTGTGTACCGTTGATATTAAACAAATCGGGCCAAATGATACAGTGGTCGGTTTTGGAACAATCAACCGAATTTTTCGCGATGTTATAGGCGTAAATTTAGGGCTTTACAACCTAACGGATTGGCTTAGTATAATACCAATTTGCTTTGTTTTTTCTTTTGGAATACTTGGATGTATTCAATGGATTAAACGTAAAAATATTCTAAAGGTAGATTACAGTCTTTTGGTATTAGGTGTGTTTTATATAATACTCTTTTCGCTTTATTTCCTTTTCGAAAATCTTGTTATAAATTACCGCCCCACGTTAATTGACAGCGTGTTGGAATCATCTTATCCGTCGTCAACCACCTTATTGGTCTTAACCGTTATTCCAACCGCAATTTTACAATTAAACGAGCGTTTGAATAAAAAATCGATTTGTAAATGTTGCTCCGTTGTTCTTGCGATAT
>JAZRTL010000022.1:0-2854 GCA_045652025.1 Eubacteriales bacterium | reverse complement strand
CAAACTTCCTTCGCGGTGAGGAAAAGGGATATTTCTCCTTCGGCGGCTCAACGATAATTATGCTTTACCCCAAAAACAGTGTTGAGGTTGACCCCGATATCAAAACCAATAGCGCAAACGATGTCGAAACCGCCGTTCTCTATGGCGAACGAGTCGGAACAAAAATAAAACAAGGTGAATAAAATGAGCTTTTTGTCTAACCAAAAAGATAATATATTTCTCATCTCGGGCGAAGTAAATAAGCAACAGCTATATCCGCTCGCTTCCTATATCGGCGAAAACGGAAGACCTGTCGACGTTATGTTTAATTCCTTTTTGTTCGATATGTCCTCCGGCGTAACGCTTGATGAATGGGAAGCGGATATCGACCGCGTTTTCTCTGTCGAGGGCGGAATCCACGCGCTAAACAGCGCTGCTTCTGATATAAAAAGAATGCTTAATTCTTCGGATATTAAATACGGCGTTTATTTTTGCGCGCCTATCCCAAAGCCGTCGCTAAAGCCGTTTGGCGATATAAACCGCGACGGCATAAGCGAAAAGCTTTTAGATACCGAGGATTGCCTTCGCGCGTTCGAGCTTTTCGTTTCTATCGTTGCAAGAAGAATAAAAATTTCCTCGCTTGCCGAGCTCGAAATAAAGGGCTTTTTGTGGTATGGCGATACGTCTAACGCTCCTCTCGTAACGGGCTGTAACGAAATAATAAACCGCTATGGCTTTAATTCGGTTGCTATCGGCTACGATACCGAAAAACTAAAAGAGCTTGGCTTTAATTCCGCATACGGTCAAAATAGCGTTGTCGCCGTTTCGGATTCGACCGATTTTTCTAACCTAAGCTTTAAAAACGAAATAAATCTCGTCTTTTCATCCTCGCGCGAGCTGATTTTAAATAGCGCGGTTGCCATTACTTGCGAGGAAAGAGCGGTTTATGATAATTTATATAAAGCGCTTAGCGGCGAAAACGGCGTTCTTGCCGTAAACACGCCCGAGCCGGCTTTAACTCCTGTTTCGGACGTGGCTTCTGTGCCCGTTGATTGCGATGCGGTTGACGAGCTTACTTGCGATAAAACAGAAGTAACCGATTTAATCGAATCGGAAGAAATTACCGAAGTAACCGAGCACGAATTAACCAACCAACCCGAGCATATAACCGAGGACGCAACCGAAGCTCAAAAGGCCAGCGGGCAAAATCCTTTTGTGTTCGGTACGGCACGTAAAGAAGCGGAAGCAGTGCTCGACGGAACGGCTAACGATAATATCTTCGTAACCCCCGAGGAAAATCCCGCTAAAAAAAGAAGGGTAAAAAAGTCCTGCCCGCTAATTAAGCAGGAAAAGCGTAAGGCGCTTATCGGCGCGGGTATTGCCGCCGCAATCGCAGGCGTTGCATATCTAATTAATAAATTTTCCGACGATTAACCAAAAAGGAACCGATTTTTCGGTTCCTTTTCAGCTTTATTTTGCTAACACAAATAACCCGATAAAAATCCAAAGGAAACGATAATAAACGCGCCTATCAAAAATCCCTTGAATAGCTCGTTAATAAATCCATCGCGGTCAAAAATGCTGTGCTTTGCAGTTGCTAAAATGTGTTTCATTTTTAAATCTCCTTGTTGGTGTTTTTTATTTACAAGGTGATTATATAACGATAGCTGTACAATAAAACGGACAATGAAAAAGTAATTATAAAAAAAGACCGTCGAGTTTTTCGGCGGTCTTTTGTGATATTTTTTAAAAAATTCAATGCCGTTTAACAGAAGGAGAAAACTGAAAAACGGCAACAATAAAGAAAAATATCGACATCTCGAAAAAATCTAAGCCGTATTTCGTTTTTTAAAATCTGTTAAAGGAAAGCAATTTTAAATAAATATCACTACCCATTTAATTGGGCTTACAGGTCATCCGCATCCTGCAGCGGCATTAAGCCATCCTTTGTAACGCCCGTGTATTGTCCAAAGGGATCGGTATCGGAATACATATCGCTTTCGACCTCGTTATAAAAGCCGTCGAAATATCTGTTTCCGTTAAAATCGCTTGGGTTAGCTTGGGGGTGGGGATGGAGATACGGATATAATAATTTGTTTAATCCGTTAATGCCTTGGGGAAACCTGTATCCTTTTCGTTTTCCCATTTTGAATGCTCCTGTCCGAACGATTTTTCGTTCAACAATATTATTGCCGAAGCGTTAAGTTATATACTTTATATCGGTTGACAAAATTTGTAAAATAATTAAAATATTATATAACGATTTATAAGGATGGTAAAAGCCGTGAAGGTTATAGGAATAGATTACGGCGATGCCCGCGTTGGCATTGCGACGAGCGACGATACCGGCTTTTTGGCGAGCGCAAATTGCACCCTTAACGTTAGCGGTATGCGCGACGCTTGCAAAAAAACGGTAGATAAAATTAAAGAGCTTGGCGGAACGAAAATCGTTTTGGGTCTGCCGCGCAATATGGACGGGAGCGAATCCTTTCGCGTTGAGAAAACCCGTGCCTTTGCTGATATGCTAAAGGAAGAATTGGATTTGGAGATAGTTTTTGTAGACGAGCGCCTTTCCACCGTTCAAGCATATACCTATTTAAATATGGCGGATTTCAACGGCAAAAAGCGAAAAAAGGTAATAGATGCGCTCTCCGCACAGATAATTCTCCAAACCTATTTGGACAAAAATAATTCGAATAAATAAAAATAAAAAAACCACTTGACAATTTGTAACCATGGTAATATAATAAAATAACACGTTTGACGTGTGCAAATGCGATGATCAGAAACAAGTAGATTTGGAAATAACTTGGAGAGAGTTGCCGTTCGGTGCGAGGCAATGGTAAAGCTTTCCAATGACTTATCACTTCCGAGT
>JAZRTL010000021.1:0-3135 GCA_045652025.1 Eubacteriales bacterium | reverse complement strand
AGCTTGTTTGCAAGGTTCTTTCGGACGACCCCTTGTTCGTTCTTTTGAATTCCTACACAACGGGGCTTTCCCCCGCAACGAACGGATATATACTTCGCAAGCACACAAAGCGCTTTGGCGGCAAGGTTGTTAGCGAGGAGCTTGGGCTTTATATCGAAGCAAGCGGCGAGCATTTGCCCTGCGGTGCGGCAAGCCGTTGGACACCGTAAAGCCAAATTTAGAATTTAAACAAAACCTTTTCGGAGTAGCAATATGTCTTTTATTGAAGCACGCGGGCTGGGATTTTCATATTCGCCCGACGAGCCAAGGGTTCTTAACAATTTAGATATTAAAATTGAAAAAGGCAGTTACGTTGCTATTCTCGGACACAATGGTTGCGGAAAGAGCACGCTTGCCAAGCTTTTGTGCGGTATTTTGTTGCCCAACGAGGGTATCGTTACGGTTGACGGTATGTCCACCGCCGACGAGAATTGCTCGTTCGACATCAGAAAAAAATGCGGTATGGTGTTCCAAAACCCCGACAACCAATTAGTTGCCAGCATAGTTGAAGAGGACGTTGCCTTTGCTCCCGAGAATTTGGGGCTACCGCGAGAGGTAATTCGCGAGCGGGTTGATATGGCGCTTAAGACGGTTGATATGACCGAATATGCGCGCCACGCGACCTACAAGCTTTCCGGCGGGCAAAAGCAAAGGATTGCCATTGCGGGCATTCTTGCGATGAACCCCGAATGTATTGTTTTTGACGAAGCGACCGCGATGCTCGACCCGATGGGCAGAAAAGAGATTTCCGCCGCGATGAAGCGTTTAAATCGCGAAATGGGGATAACCGTTATTACCATTACCCACTATATGAACGAGGCAATAGAGGCAGACCGCGTTATAGTTATGAACCAAGGCGAAATTGTCGGGGACGGAACGCCTACCGAGATATTCAGCGAGGTAGAAAAGCTTTACTCGGTTTCGCTTACCGTGCCTCAGGTAACCGAGCTGCTTTATATGCTCGAACAGGACGGCGCAAACCTTCCGCGCGGGATTTTACACGCAATGGATGCAGCCGACGTGATAGAAAAATTTATTACGGAGGTGGGCAAATGAGCAACGCGATAGAGTTGGTTAACGCGAGCGTAATTTACGGCGCGGGAACGCCCTTTGAAAAGGCGGCGCTAAACAACGTCAGAGCGCAATTCCCAAAGGGAACGATAACAGGAATTATTGGGCACACGGGCAGCGGAAAAAGCACGCTCGCCTCGCTCCTTAACGGGCTTGCCAAGGCGACCGAGGGCAAGGTTTTGCTTGACGGGCGCGATATTTGGGAAAAGCCGAAGGAGATTGGCAAGGTTAGAAGCAGAGTCGGGTTGGTTTTCCAATATCCCGAATACCAGCTTTTTGATGAAACCGTCGAAGCCGATATATCCTTTGGACCGAAGAACATTAAGCTTTCGGACGAGGAAATTAAAAAAAGAGTTAAAAGCGCCTCCGAGTTTTGCGGACTTAGCGAGCGCGACCTCAAGCGTTCGCCCTTTGAGCTTTCGGGCGGACAAAAAAGGCGAGTTGCCATTGCGGGCGTTCTTGCGATGATGCCCGAAGTTTTGGTTTTAGACGAGCCGGCGGCTGGGCTTGACCCTAAGGGGCGCGATGAAATACTTGGCGGACTTGTTGAATATAAAAACCGCCACGGCGCGACGCTTATTATTATTTCGCACAGTATGGAGGACGTTGCAAAATACGCCGACCGCATTCTTGTTATGAAGGAAGGCGAGGTGTTTATGCAGGGTAGCGTTGAGGAGATATTTATGCAAGCGGAAAAGCTTTTCGATGCTAATCTCGACGTGCCCCAAATCACCAAGCTGTTTATCGAGCTTAAAAAGCGCAACCTTTGCGAAAGCTCGGACGTTTATACCGTTAAATACGCAAAAAAAGTTATAGAGAAGATATTAGGTAGCAAAAATGCTTAAAGACGTGACCTTTGGTCAATATTATCCGGGGAATTCTCTGCTCCACCGCACCGACCCCCGAATAAAGCTTATAATCCTTATCGAATACCTTTTTATAATTCTTATGGCAAGCAGTATCCCTGCCATTACGCTGGGGATTCTGTTAACCGTATTTTTGATTGCCTTTTCGGGCGTTAGGTTTTCGGTTCTTATAAAATCAATTAAGCCGTTGATATTCGTTTTGGTGTTCACGGGGGTTATTAACCTGTTTTTCACCGCAGGTACAACAGCGCCGCTTGTTGATTGGGGATTTATTAAAATCTATAAAGAGGGCATCCGCAACGCGATAAATATGTTAATTCGTCTTTTATCGTTGGTTTTGGGCACGAGCGTTCTTATTTCCTTTACAACAAGCCCGCTCGAGCTTACCGACGCGATAGAAAGCGTTCTTTCCCCGCTTAAAAAGCTAAAAGTCCCCGTACACGAGTTCGCGATGATGATGTCGATAGCGCTTAGGTTTATCCCAACGCTTATTGAAGAAACAAACAAAATAATTTCCGCCCAAAAGGCAAGATGTGCCGATTTTGAAAGCGGAAATATGCTAAACCGTATTAAAGCTATCGTTCCTATTCTTATACCGCTTTTTGTTTCGGCGGTTAGAAGAGCCGACGAGCTTGCAGACGCGATGGAATGCCGTTGCTACCACGGCGGCGAGGGCAGAACCAAGCTAAAGGTTATGAAGTCGGTTCCAAGGGATTATTGCTTCCTTGCGCTTATAACGGTTATAATACCCGCAATTATTTTGCTTAACCGCGTTTATCTTATATTTTAACGGAGTAGAATTTTGAACGGCTATATTTTAAAAATAGCATATATGGGCACAAATTATTGCGGTTGGCAGGTGCAACCCGATAAGCCGACGGTTCAAGCAACGCTTCAATCCGCTTGCGAAGCCGTTTTCGGCGTTCCTACCGAATTGACGGGCTGCAGCCGTACAGATGCGGGCGTTCATGCCGCGGGATTTGTTGCAACGGTAAGGGGCAATCTTCCCGAAATACCCGTTGGCTCGCTTCCGCTTGCGATAAACGCCAACCTGCCGAGCGATATTGCAGTTATAAAAGCCGCTCCCGCGCCGGATGGCTTCCACCCAAGGTACGATGCCGTTGGCAAGGAATATATTTACAGAATTTACAATTCCAAA
>JAZRTL010000020.1:0-1796 GCA_045652025.1 Eubacteriales bacterium | reverse complement strand
GAAAACTTATATTTTTACACAAAATGGAATAGAGGTTTCCTTTTATACACCCTTCACAGTCAAAGGGCTTTTCAAGAAATCGATCAACGTTGAAAAGTCGATTTTGGCAGAAATAAAAGAAAATATTTTTGATTGAATTTTGTATCAAAATTACCGTTGTTAGCCAAATAAAAAGAACCATCGTTGATGGTTCTTTTTTATTTCAATGGAATTATTGAGCAGTCAAATTATTTAGGGCGTTTTATTCCAAGCCCTTAGGGTTAGGGCCATACTCGTTCGCGCCGATTTGGCTATCCTCGATCATATACCAAATTAAAAGGTACTGGCCGACAAGCGGGATTAGGGTTACGAAAATCGCGTGCCATGCTCTGCCCGTATCGTGAAGGCGACGGATTTCGAGCGCAAGCGCCGCAGGAAGAAATGCCAAGTTATAAAGAAGATAAACAACGCTAATCACAGCGGCAACCGTTGATACTGCAACGCCCGAATCCTCAACCGCGGCGAAAAGCACAAACACCGTCATTGCGCCGTAAAGCACACCCTCGACGATTGAATTCATTAGCATTGCAAGCCAATATTCCTTACGGCGAGCGCGGCCTTTAAAGCGGAACATACGCTTAAACATACTGAAATAAGCAGTAAAAAGGTTAAAATCCTCTTCCCTTGCGCCGACGTATTCCTTCGCCTCGCCATTTTGGTTAAGGGTGAATTTATAATTACAATCGTTGCATTGATAAACGCTCGTCTTGCCCGAAAGCTTAAATTCCAAATTCTCGGACCCGCATTTAGCGCACTTGGGCTTCTTTTCGATTACTTCTGAGCAATAGGGGCAAGTTTTCTCGGTATCCGAAACGTTGCGACCGCAATTTCTGCATTTTATCATAGCCATAGACAAAAATCTCCCTTCGATTTTTGATTTATTATACCACTGTGCTATTAATCTGTCAAGCTTTGCAACATCACACTAAAAACCGTCCTACATTCACCCCCATGAATCCTTTCGGATTCTCGGGGACCCCTACATTCACCCCAAGAACCCTTGCGGGTTATTGGGGACCCCTACTTTTACCCCAAGAATCCTTGCGGGTTATTGGGGACCCCTACATTCACCCCCGACAAAAGAAAAAAGGAAGTGAAAAATCACTTCCTTTTTTATATCTAAGCTAAATTATGCTTCGATGTCGATAACAACGCCGGAACCAACGGTTCTACCGCCTTCACGAATAGCGAAACGGAGACCCTTTTCGATTGCGATCGGGCTGATGAGTTCAACCTTCATATCAACGTTGTCGCCGGGACGGCACATTTCAACGCCTTCGGGAAGGTTGATGATACCGGTAACGTCGGTAGTTCTGAAGTAGAACTGAGGTCTGTAACCGGGGAAGAAGGGCTTATGACGGCCGCCTTCTTTTTCGGTAAGAACGTAAACCTGACCAACGAACTTGGTGTGGGGGTTGATAGAACCGGGTTTAGCAAGAACCTGACCTCTTTCGATGTCGGTCTTCTTTACACCACGGAGAAGTGCACCGATGTTGTCGCCTGCTTCAGCAGAGTCGAGCAACTTACGGAACATTTCGATACCGGTAACGGTGGTCTTGGAAGTTTCCTTGATACCAACGATTTCGATTTCGTCGCCCATCTTGATAACGCCACGTTCTACACGACCGGTAGCAACAGTACCACGACCGGAGATGGAGAATACGTCTTCAACAGGCATAAGGAAGGGAAGGTCATCGTTACGAGCGGGAGTGGGGATATATTCGTCAACTGCGTTCATAAGCTCAACGATAGGAGCG
>JAZRTL010000019.1:0-1971 GCA_045652025.1 Eubacteriales bacterium | reverse complement strand
GCGGGTATAGAGGCGCTCGAGCAATCGAGAATTTATTCGGATGCACCGTTGGTTATTAACGAAATTTTACTTTCGCAGGACGAGCTTCCCTTTGGCGGTGCGTTGCGCGATGTAATTGAAATTCGCAACGCTTCGAACGAGGACATTAAAACGAACGGCTGGTATATAAGCGACGATACGTCCGCCCCTTATCGCTTTAAGCTACCCGAAGGAACGCTTAAGGCGGGAGAATGTATGCTCCTTTACGCCGACAAGAGCGGCGACGAGAAATCGACGGGGTTTGCGCTCTCCTCGGGCGATGCGCTTTATCTTACCGCGCCCAACTACAAGCGAAGCGAATTTGTTAGCTGTTCCCCCGCGGGAACGGGCAAATCGCGCATTAGAGTTATCGAAAACGGAACGGCAGTTTATATTAACGGCAATATTTCGTTGGGCTTTGGCAACGACGAAAACGGAGAGAACGCTTATGCCGAATCGGTTAGACCGACCGAGGTTGAAATTAGCGAAATCGTTTCGGTTAACAAATCCTATATTGCAGGACCTTACAAGACCTACCACGATTTTATAGAGCTATACAACCGCACCGAAAACGATATTGACCTTACGGGCTGGTATCTAAGCGACGATTGCGAGGAGGTTCGCAAGGGCTCGCTCGACGGCATTGTTATTCCCGCAAACAGCTATTACGTTATTATTCTTTCGAGCGACGGATTAAACGTCCCCTCGGGTTATCCTTACGTTAACTTTTCTATTTCCTCCTCGGGCGAGACGCTTGTTCTTGCAAAGGGAGATGAAATTGTAGATGCGGTAGCGGTTCCCTCCTTGGCGGCGGACACCGCGTTCGGCAGAGGCGAGGGCAGCGCTTCGTTCGCGGTGCTTGAATCCCCCACCCCCGAGCACGCCAATTCCGCGCCCACCGCGGAGGTTACCCCCGCTCCTACGGCAATAACGCCCCAAGGCGTTTATAAGGACGGCGGTCTTACCGTTGAATTAAGCGGCGAGGGCGAAATTTATTACACTCTCGATTGCAGCGAGCCCGATGCGACTTCGTTGCTTTACACCTCTCCTATTAGAGTCGATTCCACAACGGTTATTCGTTGTATATCGGTTGAAAAGGGCAAGCAACCGAGCAAAATCACCGACCTTACCTACGTTGTAAACGAGCCCGACGTGCTTGAAACGGTTACTATCGTTACAACGCCCGACAATTTGTTTAACCATTACAACGGCATTTACGCCACAGGCCCCAACGCCTCCTCCGCCTTCCCCTACGAGGGCGCGAACTATTATAACCGTTGGGAGCGCGAAGCAACCCTTTCCTTCTTTGCAAAGGACGGAAGCGGTTTTTCGGAAGCTTGCGGTGTTAGAATTTTCGGCGGTCTTTCGCGCGCGTTAGACAAAAAATCGCTTGCGTTCTTCTTTCGCTCCTCCTATGGCAACGGCTCGCTTAATTACAAGGTGTTCGAGGACCGCGATTTAGACGTTTACGAAGCGTTGGTGCTTAGAAATATGGGTCAGGACTGGAAGCTTTCGGCAATGCGCGATGCGATGATAACCAGCGTTGCTTCGGATTATCTCGGGCTCGACGTTCAAGCTTGCAGACCGGTTGTTGTTTATATAAACGGCGAATATTGGGGAATATACTTTATTCGCGAAAAGCTTAACGAAAATTACGTTGCAGGTCATTACAACGTCGCCCCCGAGGAAGCAGAGGTTACCGTTGCGAACGGCAGAACGAGCGATAATTACCAAGCGCTTGTTAGCTATGCTTCTTCCCACGACCTTACGGTCGCGGAAAATTACGATTACGTTTGTTCCTTAATGGACGTAGAAAATTACGCCGATTATATCGTTGCGGAAATTATTATCGGCAACGCCGACAACGGCAACATTCGCTTTTTCACCTACGAGGGCGGAAAATGGCGATGGATGATGTACGATACCGACCACGGATTCCGTTCGGTATCCCAC
>JAZRTL010000018.1:0-3557 GCA_045652025.1 Eubacteriales bacterium | reverse complement strand
AATGCCGCGGTAGTGATAAGCGCGTGGCATTCCTTTGTTTCGTTGCCATAGTAGCCGGGGATGACTTTATCGGAATTATAATAATTCGAGGTCGGATATTCCGATGATACATAAGTATCATATATGTTGCCGCTTGTTGTTAACGCTTCTACCGTAGGGTCAATAGTAATAGGAAAAGCTCTGTCCTTTGCATTTATCCAATCAGCATCGGCGGTTACAGTAAGGCGATACTTCTTGCCGTTTTGAGCTTCTATTTTATATGTAATATTTGATGACGAATTACCGTTCGCATCATACATATACCCCGCGGGAACCGTAAACGCCGCTTCTCCGCTTTCTTCGTCTTCGAATACTATCGATCCGTCTTCCGCAACCATAGGCGTTAGCCCGTTAAGCTTTAATTCAAATACATATGTGTAGGAATTCGATTTTGCTTTAACTACAATGTTTTCCTTAACGGAGCTTCCGGAAATTAAATATTCAATGTCAGTAAAGGGGAGAATATCCTTATATACCGCCCCGGAGGCATACTTATCTAAAACCACAACCGCATCTATATTATTGCCATCGGGTTTTGTGCTTTGATTGTATATTTCGAGACGCTTTGATTTATCAGCGCCGACGAGCTTTATACTGATCTTGTATTTATCGCTTGCGATCTTCAACAAGTTGGATGAATTCGAGTTATTTGCAAGCTTTATCTTAATATTAGAATTTTGGTTTTCGTATCCTGCAAAATCTTCTTCGCCATCCGAAATACGTTTCTCGTCGAAAGCAAGCAAGTTGTTATAGTCAGTATATTCGCCGTATTCGTCAATAAAATGCACCTGTTTTCCGTAATCGGCGGTAACGAAAGTTCCGTCTGACATTCGGAAAGTTTTAGTCGTCGCGGTTCTTTCTTCGACCATTTCACCGATTGTATATACTTCACAGCTTTCCGGCGACTTCTCCGAAATTGTTCCAAACTCGCTTTGCGATAGCGCGCTATCGCTTGCAGCATCCCCAAAAACCTCGCCGATTTGAGCTAACACGGTTTGCGGAATAATGCATATCGTCAAAGCAAAACTAAGTAATATGGCTAATAATTTCGTTGCGGTTTTCATTGGTGTTCTCCTTTGTTTTATGTTTTTCTAATGACCAAAACAGTCGAACCGAAGCAGTAATCCAAACGGCCATTTCTCAAAAAGAAATGCTTTTTCATGACTATCCGAATTTTATAATCACCCTTCTACTTATATAGTGTTTAAACCACGCAAAACGTCTATAAAAAAGTTTGAATTATTTTTCACAAACGCATCAATCCTCTATAATTGCTAATAATAACAAAAAGATTGATGCTGTAAACCCTAACGCCAAAGCAGGTTGCAGACATACTCGGGCATAGCACGTCGCAGATAACCGAAATGTACTATGTGAAAAAAGATAATACTCGGCTGAACGGCTTGACTGATGCGTTCTCGATATAGTATCAATAATTGGGTTGCAATAGACAAAGAAAAACCCAACGCTCCATTGAGTTTGTAACAATGAATTGATAATTGTTTTTGCGTAAATATGTGATATAATAAAATCACACCGGTGATAACAAACATTGGAGGTGCTTTTATGCAACTTACATTAGGGCAAAAAATACGTGAGTTTCGCAAACGCGACGGACGAACACAAGAAGCGCTTGCGGAAGCTCTTGGCGTAACTTCCCAAGCGATTTCGCGTTGGGAAGCAAATGGCGGTTATCCCGATATGGAAATGATACCTGCTATTGCTAATTACTTTCATGTTTCGATTGATGAATTATTCGGATATAGTTCAGACAGAGAAGAAAGAATTAACGATATTATCAACAAAGCCGATAATGCGCTCAAAAAGCAAGGTAGAATCATTGTAGGAACCGTTATAGAAGATATTGCGGAATGCGTCGATATGTTACGTACCGCGTCGGAAGAATTTCCCAATGAACCAAAGATACTTTTGAAACTTGCCCAAACACTCAATATGTTAGGATATAGTGAATATGGCGCAAAAGGGCAATTAGTTGATGCAGATGGCATTATTGAGGAAGACATCGAATTTAATTTAATAAATGTTCATTGGCATGAAGCTATCAAAGCATACGAAAGAGCATTGCGTTCAAACCCATCACCCGAAGACCGAATAACCGTTATTTTTCAGTTAACGCCGCTTTATTGCCGAATGGGAGAATACAAAAAAGCAAAAGCTCTGGCAAACGAACAAAGTGAGCTTGCCATTTGCAAGGAAATGTTGTTGCCTTTGGCAACTGTTGGCGAAGAAAAAGCCAAGCATGAAGGAGAAAGAATAATTGCGCTTATTTCAAATCTGAGATTCGCAATTTATCAATCCGTCGCATTAAGACCTGTTGTTTCAGAATCAAATTATAAAAAGCAAATTCTATTGTCGCTCATAAATCTATACAAAACGGTTTTCTCTGACGGCAGATACGGAATTTGGCATAGGGATATCGGTCAAACATATATGGACTTATCAAAACACGAATCAATATATGGCGATACGCAAAATGCGCTTGGTTATTTCAACAAGGGGTTTGATCATTACAAAGAATACGAACGAATCTTGGAAGAACGCGAATACAGTTATTCTGCGCCGTTAGTGTATAAAGTGAAGAGTATTATTGATAATTCCGTTATACCGATAGGAACTGATTTTTGGAAAAAGGAAATATTGCCTTTCCCCGAAAATTTCCGCAACGAGTTGCGCAAAAATGAAAAATATGCAATATGCTTTGAATAGCATACAGAACCACCGCCGAGGAATCCTCGGCGGTGGTTTTAATATTGCAGCTCTTTTGATGATGTAACAGACGGAACGGTTGGGGCGGTTTTGGAACGGATGAAATCGCAACCAATGCTCCAAACAAACGTACGTCGTAATGCTATTGGTTATGCCAGAAAAATCGGCATAAAAATTGTTAAAAACCGAAAATTTATGCAGAAAAAAGAAAAAATCCTGCAAATTCATGCAGGATTTTGGCAGGGGCACTAGGACTTGAACCCAGGACCAACGGTTTTGGAGTGACTCAAAAAGTCCGAAACCCATTGAAAATACTGGCTTTTTGCAACGCCTTTCAGAGCATCAAAACCCAAAATGCTATGCTCTGATGCTTTTTTGATGCTATACCCCGAATTTGCATCATTATATATCCTCGGCTTTTTTGATGATGCTCAAAATTAAAGGTTGATGCTGTAATCCCAACATCAACCTTTTGATGATTTATACACAAGCTATGATGCTCTACACCACTTCGAGAACAATTACTTCCCTCTCGGCTTTGCCATCTTAACGCTAAATCTTCCCTTTGTCAAGTGTCAATATTTGATACGCTATAAACAAAGAGAAACTTTACTCCGCCAAGTGTGGGTATTCCTCTTGCTCTGTAATCAAGAAAACACATAGGTTTAAATTTCCCAACGCCTCATCTAACCATTTTTTATCGCCAATCCATCTAAAGAGTATCGGTTGACGAATATATGCTTCTCCCATTAAATTTCTAACTGGAGATGCTATGCGTTCAAAACGAAGCA
>JAZRTL010000017.1:0-2746 GCA_045652025.1 Eubacteriales bacterium | reverse complement strand
AATATGGTCTATACCGGTACTACTATCGTTTACGGCAGAGGCAAGGCGGTTGTTGTTGCGACGGGTATGGATACCGAAATGGGCAAGATAGCCCAAGCGATAAACGACGCGAGTGACGAAAAAACACCCCTTCAGATTAAGCTCGCACAGCTTAGCAAGGTTCTTACTATTGCGGTACTTGCGATTTGCGTTATTATTTTTGTTATTAACCTACTACGCGGCGGCAACGTGCTCGATACATTTATGGTTGCGGTTTCGCTTGCGGTTGCGGCTATACCCGAGGGGCTTAGCGCAGTTGTTACGATAGTTCTTTCGATGGGCGTTTCTAAGATGGCGGCTCAAAACGCTATTATAAGACGGCTTACGGCGGTTGAAACGCTTGGTTGTACCCAAATTATTTGCAGCGACAAGACCGGCACTCTTACCCAAAACAAGATGACTGTCGTTGAGCATTTCACAGGAAATCTCGAGATGCTTTGTTATTGTAACGCTTTATGTAACGATGCGGAAATCGACAACGACGGAAACGTTACGGGCGAGCCGACAGAGGTTGGATTGCAAAGGTTTGCTTTTGAAAACGGTGTTGACAGAAGAATTGTCGGCGCGGCTCAGGCGAGAATTGCCGAAGCACCCTTTGATTCTGCAAGAAAGATGATGTCCACGCTCCATTTCGTTAGCGAGGGCAAGGTTATTCAATATACCAAGGGCGCGCCTGACGTTATACTTTCGCGTTGTACGAAGTATATCTCCCCTACTGACAGCAAGATTAAAGACCTTACGCCCGAGTTGAGAGAAGCCATTCTCGCGCACAATAAGGCGATGGCAGACAAGGCGCTGAGAGTGCTTGCGGGTGCTTTCGCGATATATCCCTCTCTACCCGAATTTAATTCCCCCGAGGAAATCGAAAAGGACCTTATATTTATTGGTCTTTCGGGCATGATAGACCCGATTCGTCCCGAGGTTTTAGACGCGGTTAACCGTTGCAGACGCGCCGGAGTTAGACCGATAATGATTACCGGCGACCACATTGACACCGCGATTGCTATTGGTAAAGAGCTTGGTATTATTACCGACCGCAGCGAAGCGATGACGGGTGCAGATCTCGACAAGATGAGCGACGAGGAGCTTGAAGCCGGCATTACCAATTATTCGGTTTATGCAAGAGTTCAGCCCGAGCACAAGGTTAGAATTGTTACGGCTTGGGAAAAGCGCGGGATGATTACCGCGATGACGGGCGACGGCGTTAACGACGCCGCCTCGATTAAGACCGCAGACATTGGCGTTGGTATGGGTATTACCGGCACGGACGTTACAAAGGGCGTTGCCGATATGATACTTAGCGACGACAACTTTGCAACGATTGTTACAGCAGTTGAAGAAGGCAGACGAATTTATTCGAACGTTAGAAAGACTATTCAATTCCTTCTTTCCTCCAACCTTAGCGAAGTTCTTAGCGTATTTATTGCTTCGCTATTTGGGTTAACAGTATTTAAGCCGATACACATCCTTTGGATTAATCTTATTACCGACAGCTTACCCGCGTTGGGGTTAGGTATGGAGCAGGCAGAGGGCGACGTTATGTCCCTACCCCCTCGCAGCAGCAAGGAAGGCATTTTTGCAAACGGACTTGGCGTTGACGTTATTTGGCAGGGCGCTTGTATTGCCGCGCTTACGCTTATTTCCTTCTTTATCGGCAACGCTTTGGGCGGTAACCAATTTGGCACTACGATGGCTTTCGTTACGATGTCGATGGCTGAAATTGTTCATTCCTTTAATATGCGCTCGCGCGAGAAGAGCGTTTTTAAGCTTTCTAACCACAACAAGATACTTTGGGGCACGATGGCAATATCCTTTGTTCTTACCGCAATGGTTATCTTTGTTCCCTTACTACGTGATTTGTTCTCCTTTGCGCCGATTGTACTTTGGCAATACCTTATTGCTTTGGCTATCGGTTCGATAATACTTCCCGTTTCGGAAGCGGTTAAGTATTTTAAGAGCAAAAAGAATTAAAGCTAAAAAACACCTTGGAAATCCAAGGTGTTTTTTGTTTTGCTTTTTATTAGCAGAGCTCTTCCATTTCGGTTATAAGGTCGCCGAAGAGCTTAAGCGCAGCGTTAACGGGATTGGGGGTGGACATATCAACACCTGCGATTTTAAGAAGCGAAATCGGGTCGGTGCTGCCGCCGCCGGAGAGGAACTTCTTATAATCTGCAACTGCAGGCGCGCCCTCTTCCAAAATACGCGAAGCGATTGCAACAGCGGCGGAGAAGCCGGTAGCGTATTGGAAAACGTAATAGTTATAGAAGAAGTGAGGGATACGAGCCCATTCAAGCGCGATGCCATCGTCCGAGATCATATCGGGGCCGAAATAGAGCTTATTAAGCTCGTGATATTTCTCGCAGAGGGCATCTGCTGTAAGAGTTTGACCGCTTTCGCTCATCTGACCCATTGCAAGCTCGAATTCGGCAAACATAGTTTGGCGATATACGGTACCCTTAAATTGATCGAGGAAGTGGTTAATAAGATACGCTCTTTCCTTTTTATCGGTAGTCTTATTTAACAAATAGCGCATAAGCAATATTTCGTTACAGGTGGAAGCAACCTCGGCAACGAAGATAACGTAATCGCTTGTGCAAACGGGTTGGTTTGCGGTGCTGTAATAGCTATGGAGAGCATGGCCCATTTCGTGAGCAAGGGTAAACATACAATCGAGGTTATCCTTATGGTTCAAAAGAACGTAAGGATG
>JAZRTL010000016.1:0-7029 GCA_045652025.1 Eubacteriales bacterium | reverse complement strand
TGGCTCACAGAACGACATGGCTACGATCCGACTTCAACAACCGCCTTGCCTCTGCCGTAAACGATAGTAGTACCGGTATAGACCATATTTTTACGGTCGCCAAGTAGAATCGCTCCCTTGTCAGCATTAAGCTGCTCGGAGGTTTTGTCTGTCGGTACGGATTCACCCGTTAGCGCAGATTCCTCTGCTTTAAGCGAAGCGGCTTCAAAAAGTCGCGCATCTGCAGGAACGGCGTCGCCCGCTTCCAAAAGAATAATGTCGCCGACAACAAGCTCCTCGCTGTCGATAACCCTAAGCTGACCGTCGCGTAATACCTTGCATTTGGCTTTTGTCATTGCCTTAAGCGCGTCAATAGCTTTTTCGGCTTTGTTTTCCTGCAAAAGTCCAAGTACCGCGTTAAGAATAACGACAAACAGAATAATAAATACGTCTGCAAGCGATTCGCCCTCGGCAATGGCAGTAACGAAGCTAATAAGCGCCGCGACCAATAAAACAATAATCATCGGGTCGGTGAATTGCAATAAAAACTTCTTCCAAAGCGGAACCTTGGGCGGCTCGGCTAATTTGTTCGCGCCGTTTTGCGCAAACCTCTTTTTCGCTTCATCGGATGAAAGTCCGCGTGAAGAGGTGCCGAAATGGTTAAAAACCGTTTCAATGCTTTCTAAATAGTGTTTCATAATTTCCCCCTAAAAATAGGTCTAAAAAACAAGACCTCTATGACAAGTGTGCCATAAAAGTCTTGCATTTAATCGTCATGCGGGTTAAAAACCGTGTTGTCGCAGTGAACGAACAAGCCACTTAGCTTGTTGCTACTCCCTTTTACCGAATCATTTTAACACATCTGCCAATAAATGTCAATATTTAATAACACTTCGATTTTAATGAACTCTTGACAAATTAAGGTTATTATAATATAATTATGTAATATTTTTGAAATACAATTCGGAGGATGTAATGGATAATAATTTCCTTGCTGAGCTTCTATATCCCAATATAAAAACCTTGCCTGCGGATATCGAACAAAGATATCCCGCTCGCGTTCTACCCGAAGGGGCAAAGGTAACCCGTTTTGCACCAAGTCCTACCGGCTTTTTGCATATCGGTAACCTTTACGGTGCTTTTACCGATGAACGCTTGGCGCATACTTCCGGCGGCGTTTTTTATCTTAGAATAGAGGATACCGATGCAAAGCGTGCCGTTCCTAACGGTATCGCTATTATTATAGAAACGCTTGCAAAGTTTGGCGTAACCTTTGATGAAGGCGCGGTTATCGATGGCGATAGCGGCAATTACGGCCCTTACCGCCAAAGTGAGCGTGCAGAAATATACCAAACCTATGCAAAACAGTTAATCCGAGAGGGAAAGGCATACCCCTGCTTCTGTACCGAAGAGGAGCTTTCCGCAATTCGCGAACGTCAAGAATCGGAAAAGCTAACCCCCGGCTACTATGGCGAATTTGCTATCTGGCGCGATGCTTCTATCGAGCGTGTGCAAGAAAAGCTCGCTCTTGGCGTTCCTTTCGTATTGCGCTTTCGCTCTGAGGGTAATATAAATAATAAGCTCAAGTTTAACGACCAAATTAAAGGCGATATCGACGTTACCGAAAACGATATAGACCACGTTATCCTTAAAAGCGATGGTATTCCTACCTACCACTTTGCCCACGCGGTCGATGATCACCTTATGGGTACTACCCACGTTGTCCGTGATGAAAGCTGGCTTTCCACACTTCCTTTCCATATCCAGCTTTTCAAGGCACTTGGCTTTAAAATGCCTAAATATTGCCACACCGCTCAGGTTCTAAAGTTAGATGACGGCAATAAGCGTAAAATCTCTAAAAGAAAAGATCCCGAAGCGGCTCTTACCTTCTATCATTCGCAAGGTTATCCCGTTTCCGCGGTTCGCGAATATTTAATGACCTTGTTAAATTCCAACTTCGAGGAATGGCGACTTGCAAATCCCGATGCACCTATCGAGGAATTTAAGTTTACCACCAAAAAGATGGCTGTTTCGGGCTCGCTCTTCGATTTGGATAAATTAAACGACGTTTCCAAAAACGTTATTTCCCGTATGACTGCCGACGAGGTGTATGAATACACTTTGGCTTGGGCAAAGGAAAACGATGCCGATTTCGCTTCTCTCTTGGAAGCTAATAGGGAATACGCCGTTCGTATCCTTTCTATCGGTCGCGGCGGTAAGAAGCCCCGTAAGGATATCGCCCTTTGGAGCGAGGTTAAAAATTACGTTTCCTTCTTCTACGATGAGCTTTTCCAAAAGGTCGATTCTATCCCCGAAAGCTTTTCTTCTACCGACGTTTCTGCCGTTTTGGCGGATTTCAAGGCAACCTATAACGAATCGGTTGACCAAAGCGAATGGTTCAATAATATCAAAGCAATCGCCGAGAAAAACGGCTTCTGCCCCGATATGAAGCAATATAAGGCAAGCCCCGAGCAATTTAAGGGCTCGGTTGCCGATGTAAGTATGTTCCTTCGCGTTGCCGTAACGGGAAGAATGAATTCGCCCGATCTTTACGAGGTTATGCAAATTCTCGGTAAGGAAAAGGTGCTTTCCCGCCTTTAATAAACTCTAAACTATCTAAAAGAGGAATAAATAATGGATTCTAATTTCATTCACGATATAATAGATAACGATTTGGCTACAAACCCGAATCTAAAAATCCATACCCGCTTTCCGCCCGAACCTAACGGATATCTCCATATAGGCCATTGCAAAGCGTTGGTTATCGATTTTTCTACCGCTCAAAAATACGGAGGTATGTGTAATCTTCGTATGGACGATACCAATCCCGCTAAGGAGGATACCGAATTTGTCGATGCGATAAAGGAGGATATCCATTGGCTTGGCTTCGATTGGGACGATAGATTTTTCTATGGCTCGGACTATTTCGAGGAAACCTATAAATTAGCAGAACAGCTAATTATCAACGGCGATGCCTACGTTTGCGAGCTCTCTCCCGAGCAATTCAGCGAGTACCGCGGCGATTTGCAAAAGCCCGCCGTTTCTCCTTGGCGCGACCGCCCTGCCGAAGAAAGTCTTGACCTCTTCCGCCGTATGCGCGCGGGTGAGTTCCCCGAGGGTAAATATACCCTTCGAGCAAAGATCGATCTCGCTTCGGGCAACTTTAATATGCGCGACCCCGTTCTTTACCGTATCAGATATATCGACCATCACCGTCAGGGCACAAAATGGTGCATCTTCCCGATGTACGATTTCGCCCATCCTATTCAGGATGCGCTCGAGGGAATAACACACTCGCTCTGCTCGCTTGAATACGAGGACCATCGCCCGCTCTATAATTGGGTTATCGAGCATTGCGACGTTCCCTCAACTCCTCGTCAAATCGAGTTTGCTCGCCTTAACGTTACGAATACCGTAATGAGTAAGCGCTTCCTTCGCTCGCTTGTAGAGGATAAGCTTGTCGATGGCTGGGACGACCCAAGAATGCCTACCCTTTGCGGTCTTCGCCGCCGTGGCTATCCCGCAAATTCTATTCTCGATTTTATTAGCCGTGTTGGCGTTGCAAAGAATAACAGTCTTGTCGATATCGCTCTCCTCGAGCATTGCGTTCGCGAGGAGCTAAATAAAACCGCGCTCAGAAGAGTTGCAGTTTTCGATCCGGTTAAGGTTACCGTAACTAACTATCCTGCCGATAAGACCGAATATTTCGAGCTTCCCAATAACCCTAACGATGCTGAATCCGGTGTTCGTCCGCTTCCGTTCACTCGCGAATTGTATATCGAGCGCGAGGACGTTTCTATCGATCCTCCTCCCAAGTTCTTCCGTATGAAGAAGGGCGGCGAGGTTCGCCTTATGGGTAGCTATATCGTCCGTTGCGATGATATTATTACCGATGAAGCGGGTAACGTTGTTGAGGTTCTTTGTACCGCCGATATCGAAACGGGTAACGGTATGCCCGCTGACGGTAGAAAAATAAAGGGTACAATACATTGGCTTTCCGCTACCGATTGTGCAGAAACCGACGTTGTTATGTACGATAAGCTCTTTACCGAAGCGGATATGAACGCTATCGAATCCTCTAAATACGGCGAATATCTCAACCCCAATTCTAAAATTATTGCAAACGGCGTAAAGATAGAAAAGGCGTTGCTAAATTCCGCCCCCGGCGAAAAGTTCCAATTCGTTCGTAAGGGCTACTTCTGCCGCGATACAAAGGATACCTCGGCGTTCAATAGCGTGGTAGAGCTTAAGGATAATAAAAAGTTCTGATTTTAAAAGGAGTAAGTAAAAGCTTGCTCCTTTAATTCTTTTGTCTTTACAAACAAAAAAATGTGTGATATACTAACTTTACTAAAAATTAATGGGGGAGTAATAGTGCAAAATATGCCCGAAAATAATAATACAAAGGTAATGTACCGCACGGTGCTTATATTTGCCGTTTGCATAGCGGTTATATTGCTTATCGCGCAAATCGATCCTATAATGGGAGCGATAAAGTGGGTGAGCGATTTTATGATGCCCGTGTTTATCGGCGTTGTTCTTGCATATATCGTAAACCCGTTTACCGTATGGCTGGAGCGTAGGGTATATAATGCCTTTAAAATAAAAAAAGAATGCTCTCGCTGTAGGTTCGCCCGCGGCGTTGCCGTAACGTTTTCGGTTATCGCGCTTCTTGCGGTTATTTCGCTTTTGATTTTCTTAATTATCCCCGAGTTTTTGGATAATCTCTATAAGTTAATCGATAGCGCGCCCGAGCTTATCCAAAAGGGCGTTACTTGGTTCGAGGATGCTCAAAATTCGGATAATACCTTTATGCAAAATATCGGTAATTATGTCGATTCCTTGTTAGATACCTTAATTAATTGGATAAGCGGCGGACTTGGCGATGCTATCGCCGTTGTGTTCGAAAAGCTTGTTTCGGTCGTTAACTTTATGTTCGATTTTCTAATCGCGCTCGTTATTTTCGTCTATGCACTTTTAGAAAAGCGTAAGTTCGTTGCCCAAAGTAAAAAGCTCGTTTTCGCGCTGTTTAGCAAGAGCTTGGCTAACGATATTCTTAACGTTGCCCGCTATGGTAACGAGGTTTTCGGTAAATTCATTTCGGGTAAGCTAATAACCTCTACTATCGTTGGTATTCTAACCTTCGTGTTTATGTCAATAATGGGAATGCCCTATGCCTTGCTTTCTGCGGGCATTATCGCAATAACCAATATTATCCCGTTCTTCGGCCCCTTCATCGGTGGTATTCCTACCGCATTTATCGTTTTAATAACCGACCTTCGTCATGGTATTATATACGTTATCTTCCTTGTCCTTCTCCAACAAATCGAGGGCAATATTATCGAACCTATGATAATGGAAGATAAGACGGGACTTTCTAAGTTCTGGATAACCTTCGCGCTTTTGCTTTGCGGCGGCGTGTTCGGTGTAGCGGGTATGATTTTCTCGGTGCCCTTGTTCGCCGTATTGTTCTATTCGCTAAAAATCGCCGTCGAACGCTCGCTTTCAAAAAAGCAGCTTCCTATCTCAAGCGATTTCTATGGCGATGCGGGCGGGGTAGATTTAAAAACCAACGTTATTTTCCCGTCCCCCGGTAAAAAGCCCCATAAACGCTTCGACCAAGCGGTTAAGGAATGGAAAAGCCGCGTTCGCGGTACCGAGGAGGAAAATCCTACCGAACCTATCGTAAAGGACGAAAAGGATTCCAATAATAAATAAAAGAAAAGGGTTCTTCGTGTGAAGAACCCTTTACCTTTGTTTAACTGTCCCTAATAAGCTAAAATGCTTTTGGGGAGCTTAGCTACTCGCCAATAAGCTAAAATGCTTTTTGGGGTATTTGTGGGGTCCCCGAAAAGTTGCAAAACTTTTTGGGGATTTTGGCACGTGTTCGTGCTTATTTCATGTTTCTTTCAGCGGTTTCGATCATCTTCTTGACCATCTGACCGCCAACGCTACCTGCCTGCTTGGAGGTAAGATCGCCGTTGTAGCCGTTCTTAAGGTTTACGCCAACTTCGTTAGCGGCTTCCATCTTGAACTTGTCCATAGCTGCCTTAGCTTCAGGAACCGAAATCTTGTTTCTAGCCATTTTAATTAATCTCCTTTTTAAAACTCGAGGTTTGTTCCTCGCGAATATTTTGCGTAGCTATACACAAAATTATTAATGGAAATATATGGAAAATAAAGGGCAGGGGAGATAGCAAAAATAAAACAAAAGCGGCTGCATTTTTCGCAACCGCTTTTTAATTTTTTTAAATGTATTTTTTAATAATACCTTCGAACAAATCTCTTCTGGTTTCCATATCCTTAACGAGAGTCAACTGGGTTCTGGTTCTGTCAAGGTTCTGACCTTCATAGTGAGTTCTAAAGTAGGTGTCGCCCTCAAGATAGTCGGTAAGGAATCTCATACCGCATTCAAGCGTCATCATAATAGCGCCGTTGTGAAGCTGCTTGATTTCTTCTTCGGTAATGCTGTCCTTCATTTCGCTAAGGAAGCCCGAAGCGTATTCCTCGTAAAGCTCGGGAACGCAATAAACGTTGTTAAGGTTCTTTTCGTCCTCTGCCGCGCTCGAAGCACCAAAACGAATGCTGTCGCCGAAATCGTAAAGCATACTGCCGGGCATAATGGTATCAAGGTCGATAACGCAAATACCCTTGCCGGTAGCGTCGTCAATCATAACGTTGTTAAGCTTGGTGTCGTTGTGGGTAACGCGGGTGGGAAGTCTGCCGTCTGCAAGTCTGTCGGTAATGGTGGAACAGAAATCCTTTCTTGCAAGATAGAATTCAATCTCGTCCTTGCATTCCGCAACTCTGCCAACCTTGTCGGCGTTAATCGCGTTTACTAAGTTGTTAAAGCGAACGGGAGTGTTGTGGAAATCCTTAATGCTTTCGGTAAGAACGGTAGCATCAAATTCGGATAAAAGGTTTTGGAATCTACCAAACGCCTTTGCCGATTCGCCGAACATACCGGGCTTTTCCGCCTTGTTGTAACAGGTGGAATCGGTAATGTAAAGATACATTCTGTAAAAACCGTTTTCGTTTTCGTGATAGAAC
>JAZRTL010000015.1:0-4969 GCA_045652025.1 Eubacteriales bacterium | reverse complement strand
TTAAGGTCCTCGGGCGGACGCTTGTTAATAAGCGTGTTTGCAAGCTGAACCGAAACCAAAACCCAACCGACCTGCTCGGGCTGTAAGTCGGGAACGCTAAAATGGTTGTCGGTGTAAATATGGTTAATCCAAGGAACGCGCTTGTAAACCGTTATATAAGCTAAAAACGAACCGCATAGGTGAGCGTCGTCATAGCGGTCTATTGCCGCGGCACAAGCTAAAAGCGCCTCTAAAGCGTCCTTCGGCAAACGGGTTTTCTCTATAATAAGACGTGCGCTTTCTTGGGGAAGGACGGGCTTTGCCCTGTCGTATTGCGCAATAAAATCATCGTAATATGCTTTTGCATATTCGGGCATTTCAAAATTAAATTTTCCGCAAAGCTCTGTGTAGTTCATAACTTTCTCTCCTTTTTGGTTGTGTGTTTATTATAACCTCCGCCCGACTTTAAGTCAAGTGTAAGCAAGAGGAATTTGCCGCTGGGCTACCCAAACAGTCCCCCGGACTGTTTGGCTTACGCCCTTCGAATCTCTTCAGAACAAAACAAAAAAACCATCGTTGATGGCTCTTTTGTTTTGGAAAGGTAGAATAAAATAGATGATAGTATAAAAATTTTTTCGGTTATTTATTTTAGAAAATCTTTCTTAAATTGATTTGTAATTTATCACCCGAATAACCACATTTGCGATAAAACTCATGAGCTTCCGAACGAGTCGCTCCAGAAATAATACGAATGCCGGCTGCCTTTTCTTGTATTGCCCACTGTTCGGCTTTTTCTAATAATGAACGTCCGATTCCTCGACGTTTATATTCCTGACAAACCGCAATGCCCATAATGTTTTTAAGAGGTGGAGAAAAAATCAAATCATAACTACAAATATGAACATAGCCAACCACAGTATTATTGCACACTGCAACGAAAATTCTGTCATTTTCACTTGATAAAATAGAATTTATTCGTTCCGTTGTATCTTCTAATGGATATGCATATCCCATTTCTTGGCAATTAAGTTCCCAAATAAATTTCGAATCAGAAATGCGTGCTTCACGAATACAAATACTCATTTCATATTTTCCTTTGTGGTGTTAATAGACGCAATTAACATAGCACGAAGACCTGTACAAACTGCATTTAAATCTTCATATTGATTTTCTGTAATATAATTTGTTTTGTATAGCAATTCTAACCAATATCCCGTTTCATTAGCTTCTTTCAGGGCAATTTGCAATTTCGCAATAAAATCCGCTTTTCCGTGAGCATACTGTGCTTCTCGGATATTGGCACCTATGCTTGTTCCGCTTCGTCCGATTTGATTGGAAATAATATGTTCTTTGCTTTCTTTTAAGTGTTTCACAAGGTTTATAATTGAAACAGCAAAATCCATCGATTGTACGGATAACTTATCATTACGCATATATAACACCGCCTTTCTAAATTGAGTATATCATAAATTCACGGTCATTTCAATGAAAAATGAAGCATTGGCTTCGCCAATATGAAGCACTCGCATTCGCTCGCATGAAGCGAAGCACATTTTTCGTTCTAATGTGCCGAAGGCACGCTTCATAGCCGAAGGCGACTTCATTCTTCATGCACCGTCAGGTGTGCTTCATTCCGCCAAAACAAAAAGACAGGCAATGCCTGTCTTTCTGTTTTGGCGGAGAAGGAGAGATTCGAACTCTCGAACGGGGTTAACCGTTACACGATTTCCAATCGTGCGCGCTCGACCAGCTACGCGACTTCTCCACATTATTCAACGCGCAGTTTTAACGCGCTTGGTTATTATATCACACCTTTTTGGGATTGTCAACATAAAATTTCGCTTTTATTTGGATAAATAGCGTATTTGATGGAAATAATTTACATATATTATTGCCAAAACCGTTGGAGGATACGTCTATGCTGCCGCAAGAGCCCTACAAAAAGTTCGCCGTTATATCGCTATATGTCTTCGTTGCGCTCGCGGCGCTTTATATAATTTTTAACTATCTTTGGAGCGCGATTCTTCCGTTTATTATCGCTTATATACTCGCCGAATGCTTTCGCCCCATCGTTCGCTATTCCGAGCGGAACCGTCGTTTTCCGAAGCGGTTATTCGTGTTAACCGTTGTCGTTATTGCGGTCGGCTCGCTTGCGGGGCTTATTTTTGCAATAACGCGCCAGCTTATAAGAGAAGTAGCCGAGCTTTCCGAGGTTATAAAAAACACAATAACGCTAATGCAAGCCGACGAGCAATACGCGCGCGATATGATAGAGCTAATAAATTCCTTGGTTCCATTTGTTGACCTAACCGAGCGTCTTTGGGCGATGCGAAGCAACCTAAATCAAGAGCTTTTGGGACTTATCGGCTCGGTTGCAGAGAGCGTTTCGGGCAACCTTATATCCTTTGTCGGCAACGTTGCTTCGTTTCTTCCGAACGCCGTCTTTTCGGCGGTTGTTGCAATAATTTCGACCTATTATATCGCGGTGGACAGAGTAAGAATTAATTGCTTTTTCCTTTCCTTGTTCCCAAAGAAAGTCCGCCCAAAGCTTAAGCGGGCAAAGGAAATGGTCGCAAACACCGTGCTAAAATATCTCCATGCTTATGGGCTTTTGTTCGGGATAACCTTTGCCGAGCTGTTAATAACCTTTTCGATTTTAAGGGTGGAATATTCCTTCGTTCTTGCGCTGTTGATCGCAATAGTGGATATCCTTCCGCTTCTCGGCGCGGGGGCGGCGCTTATCCCTTGGGGCGTAATCTCGCTCGTTAGCGGGGATTATCGCACGGGAACGGTTTTGCTTGTCGGTTATGCGGTTATAACGCTCGTGCGCCAAATTATCGAGCCGAAAATCGTTGGTAAATTCATTGGGCTTTCGCCTCTTGCGGCGCTCGCCTCGATGTATATCGGCTTAAAAACCGTTGGGATTATCGGCGTGTTTGGGTTTCCGATGGCGGCGATGATTTTAAAGCGTATTTTAATCAACGCGAACGACAAATCGCCAAAGCCAAACCAAATCGCCTAAAGAAAAAAGGATGTGTTAAGGGGCGGGTTTCCTAAGGACAGTCACCTTCAATAAAAACTGAATTTGGCACACAAATTACCTGCTTTTAACAGGTTATGACAAAAAACCACCCGAAGAAGAGAAAACAAAACTCTTTTTCGGGTGGTACTTTTTATATCGTGATATTCTGTGCCAAAGCACAGAGTGATATTTCCCTTTCGGGAAGTGATATTGAAATCTTGCGATTTCAGTGATATTTTATTCGCCACAAACTGCCGAAGGCAATATCACTTGAACGAAGTTCAAATATCACTGCGTAGCAATATCACTCGCCGCAGGCGAATAAAACTGCCCAAGTGTCCTTTAGAACACTTGGGCAAGCCCACATCCTTTTAATTTTTGCTTTTAGTTTCTGCAATCAACGAGCGAAACCGAATCTACCGAGGGAATGGTGCTAACCGCGCTAACAAGCTTGTGGTGAGCGCCTCTAACCGAAACCTCGTAAATAATCTCAATATAATCGCCGTTGTTAATAAGCGAGCAAACGCGGTTTTTAACGTTACGCTCTGCAACGAACTTTGCAACGAGGTCGATAGCCGAATCGTCCTTTGCGCGAACAACCAAAAGATAAGGTCTTGCGCCGTTGGCAGAAAGCTTCATAATTATAAACGCCGCCGCGCCGATAAACAAGCAAGCAACGATGGTGATTTTATAAAAATGTGCACCTGCGGTAATACCTGCAGCAACCGCCCAGAATAAAAACGCGGTGTCGGAAGCATCCTTAATTGCGGTACGGAAGCGAACGATCGAAAGCGCACCAACCATACCGAGCGAAAGCGCAAGGTTGGAGGTGATTGTAAGAACGATCATCGCAGAGATAGGCGTTATAAGCAACAAGGTAACCTCGAAGCTTTTGTTACGGGAAACACCGCGCATCGTCAAACGGTAAATAAGTAGGATAAACAAGCCCGAAGCAAACGCGAGCAACAAAGACATAATGATGTCGGTAAGAGTTATTTCGGAAGAAAAACCCTCCAACACGCTTTTTTTGATAGCGTCAAAAATACTCACATTATTAGTCATATTAAATCTCCTTTTGCGGTTCTGCAAAGTGCATATTTAGATACCGACAGCTGCATTCCCGAGTTAACACAGCATTTTCTAATAAACGAAGGGCACCTGTCGGTGTATTTTATTTCCATAATAATTTCTCCGCGCGGTATCGCGGGGATGGGGGAGGGACATTTGCCGATAATGGCGCTTTTGGTCGCGGGGAGCGCATCTACGTTCATATCGAAGGTAACGCGCACCGAAAGCGTTGGGTGAACGTACGCCTCGCGGTCGTATCTAACCGAAATGGCGGGGCGGAAGCCCTTGCTTTTCATTTCCGAAGCCAAGCCGAAGCATTCGGCGTTTTCGTCTATTTCTTCCCCGTTCAAAATCGCGTTGAGCTCGTGCTCGGTAATTAACGCGGAATGCTTTTCGGTAACGATACCGCGCTTTGTCTTGCGCTCGAGCTTAATAACACTTCCGTCGCCATCGTAGGTTCTTACCCTAAACTTTGTGTGAACGGCGTTGCCGTCCTCCTTTTCGTAATAGGCGGTGTTTTGAAGGTCGTCGAAATATAGCGAGCAGATAGAATATCTGCCGTTAACGCCGTTTTTGTCGGGGGTAAGAACTTGGCGAATTCGGTTGGCAATAAGCGAATATTCGGCGTAGGATATAAGGTACTTTTCCTCAATACGATCTGCCACTTTATCGCCTCCCTTAAACGTTAAATCCGTATTCGCGCATTTCGGAATCGGATAAATGGAACCAAGATTTAACGTAGCTGTTAATATATCCCTCGCGGCCCTCGATAAAGGTATAAAGACTTTCTACCGAGCTTTCCCAAGAGGAATAGGAATGCTCCCAACGAACGCAATCTCGTGCGATGTCGCCCGCAACGTAGCCGGCAAATTCATCGATATATCCGTTAACAACGTCGGG
>JAZRTL010000014.1:0-3644 GCA_045652025.1 Eubacteriales bacterium | reverse complement strand
GTATAAAAACCAAGGCGCGTGTCCTTGGTTTTTATAAGGGATTTTATTGTAGGTCGCTTCGCTCTTGATGAAAAACTCTTGTTTCGCGGGGACCCCAAAGTAGCCCCACAAAACACACGGTTTTGCGGGGACCCCAAAACGCCCCAAAAATAGCAAAAAACGAGGCGAAAGCCCCGTTTTTAGCAAGATTTTAGGAATTTTTCGGCTTAAAGGTAGCGCAAACGGTTTGGGTACTGTTTTGCGCGGTCGAAGGGCCAACGGTTATCATCGGTGCGGTGCAATAATAAACCCCGTCGTGATAAGCGCAATTTTTCACGCTGCAGCTAATGCCGTGGATATGCTTGGGGCAGTTAAAGGATATATCGTTCATATCTCTTGTTCCTTTCTTTTGGTTTTTATTATTATTCCTATAAATTAAAAAAATATTACGGAGAGCAAAAATGTCGATTTTTACAATCGCAGACCTGCATCTTTCGCAATCAACGGATAAGCCGATGGATATCTTCGGTCCGCGTTGGGAAAACCACACCGAGCGACTGCGCGAGCAATGGCAAGAAACGGTTAAGCCAACCGATACCGTCGTTATCGCGGGGGATATTTCTTGGGGAATGCGAACCGAGGATGCACTTGCCGATTTGGAATTTATCCACTCTCTTAACGGCAAAAAGATAATAGCCAAGGGCAACCACGATTTTTGGTGGCAAACTATGAAAAAGCTATATGAATTGCGCGATTCCGTTGGCGCGTTCAGTATCGATTTTCTATATAACAACGCCTACGTTGCCGAGGATTTTATTATCTGCGGTACTCGCGGTTGGTTTCCCGAAAATA
The DNA here is from genome assembly GCA_045652025.1 of Eubacteriales bacterium. Classification (GTDB taxonomy): domain Bacteria; phylum Bacillota; class Clostridia; order Oscillospirales; family CAG-382; genus Coliplasma. Next base: position 2,813 of record JAZRTL010000014.1, on the reverse strand, counting down.
ATTACAGCGATTTTGATGAAAAAATCGTAAACCGCGAAGCCGAACGGCTTCGTACCTCTATCCTTGCGGGTAAAAAGCTAAAGGAGCAATATCCCGAAAAGGAGCTTTTGGTGTTCTTGCATTACCCGCCCGCATATAACGAGGTTAGGTGCGAGCGAATTTGCGAGGTTATTCATCAATATAATATCGAGCGCGTTTTTTACGGCCATCTTCACGGGGCGCAAAAAAGCCGTTTGGTACACCAAATCGCAGGCGCAAGATGCTTTATAGTTTCTGCAGATTGGCTTGATTTTAAGCCGATGCTTATAGAAAAATAATTTTGGAGGACAAAATGAGAAAACTAAGCTTTATTCTTTCTGTTTTTATCTTATTGACGGCGTTCCCGTTCGTTGCTCTTGCCGATAACGTCAGCGACCTTAAAATCGTTGCCTTTGGCGATAGCTTAACCCATTACGGTAATATCGGAACGGGCACCTACGATGAATACGGCAACTTGATTTATGAGAATTCCTATCCCGACTTTTTGGCAAATCTTTTGGGTGCGGAGGTTTATAACGCGGGTGTCGGCGGTAACACTACCGATATGGGTATTCTTCGTATCCAAAACGAAATTATTAACCAAAATGCCGACGTTGCGGTTATTTGTCTTGGTATGAACGACCAAGCGTATGCCGTTGCCGCGAAAGCGGTTTTAACTCCTATCGAGCGTTATCGTATAAACCTCGAAAATATGGCAAAAACCTTGCAAGCGGCGGGTATCGACGTTGTTTTTGCTACCCCGAACCCCGTTTGCGACGAGGCGGGCTATTATAAGGACGGCCCCGAATATACCTATAACAACGGCATGCTTCCTGTTTATTGTAACGCAATGCGCGAGGTGGCAATTAAATACGGTTGCGGCCTTGTTGATATAAATTACGAATTTAATTTGTTGCCCGCCAAGGGACCTTATATGGGCTATGGCGACGGTATTCACCAAAATATCGAGGGCAGACGCTTATATGCAGAGCTTGTTGCGGAATATATAAACGCGGCGTACGGTACGGCAAGCAAATCTGCGATGACCGTTCGTTGCGTAGATAAGGACGGCAAGCTTCTTAAAGAATATACCGTTACGGGCGCAAGCGGTGCGGCTGTTACCGTTCCTTCCCCCGAGCTATATGGATATACTGCGGTTACTGCCGATATAAAGACCACCTTCGTTAACGGCGCAACCCATACCTTTACTTATAATTGCGACCTTTCGGCTTTGGCGGATGCGGCAAAAGAGATGGATTTAAGCGATGCAAATCCCATTGTTGTCCAAGGCCTTACCAAGCAAATCGAAACGGCAAGCTCGCTCCTATCTGCTACCGAATTGGATTTCGATGCAATAAATAATTGTATGGCGGATATAAATAATCTTTTGGATTCCTTGTCAAGCGGCGAGCTCGTTCTTTCGCTCCGTGCAGATTATGAGGCAAGCAGCTTTACCTATTCCAACAAAATTTATGCCGATGACGGCGTTCGACTTACCGACGGCAGTAAGGGCGCACCCAGCGGTGCTTCCTCGCTATATGCCGCTTGGCAAAGTGATGCAAGCGTAATTATTGATTTGGGCGAAAAAACCGAAGCCGATGTATTTAGCGGATATTTTGCCGGAACAACGGGTTGGGGCGTTAAGAACCCCACCGGTATGATGGTTTATTATCTTGCGGACGGCGGAAATTGGGTTAAAATAAACGGTGCGCTTGAGGTTAAGCACGTTTTGACCGAGGCAAATAACAAAAACGGCACTTGGGCTACCGATAAAATCACAATAAAAATCCCGTCGGCAATTAAAACCAATAAGATTAAATTCGAAATTCCCCGTAACGGCGGATTTATTTGGGTAGATGAGCTTGAGGTTGCTTTAAACGTTGGCAAGTCGAGCGTATCTATACCCGAAAGCGATAACCTTGCGCTTTATAAGCCCTATACAACGAGCGGTATCTATTCCGAAAACGGCGTAGACTTATATCCCGATGAAAACGGCGATTCGCTTACCGACGGTGTAATTGCTTCGGATGATGCGACCTATTCTGATTTTACTTACGTTGGCTTTAACCGCCTCTCCTCCGAATACGTTGCAAACGGATATGCTTCTATAACCGTTGACCTTCAAAAGAATTATAACCTCGGCAAGCTCGTTGCATATATCGCTTCGAGCTTCAACGCGGGCGCGGGTATCCGCCCCTGCGACGTAGAGGTTTTCGTTTCGACTAACGGTGGTAGCTGGAAGAGTGTTGGCAAGGCGGTTGTTAAGGATAACACCGAAATTAGCGCAATCGGCGCAACATTGGTGCTTTCCGAGGCAGTCGAGGCAAGATATATCCAATATCGCCTTTCCAGCGATAAATATAATTGGCTTTTCGCTTGCGAGGTAGAGGCGTATGCATTTTCGGATAAAGAGGATGGCGGAAACCAAGGTGAAGAGGGTAATGACCCCGACCCCACACCCGATCCCGAACCCACACCGGATCCGGATCCCACTCCCGACCCCGAACCTACTCCCGATCCTGAACCCAAGCCCGAACCCGATAAAGAGTCCGAATTTATGGTCGGCGACGTTAACGACAGTAAGGAAATCGACAGTATGGACTACGTTCTCGTAAAACGCGCTTACTTTGGTACTTTTTCGTTCCAATAATTAAGTCGCTTCGCTCTCGATGAAACACGCCTGTTTTTCATCGGATCTTGTGAGGATTGTGCGCTCGCGCCTCGCGCCTCACGCTATGCGTTCGACACTCGCAACCCTCTAAGGTATAAAAACCGAGGCGCATGTCCTCGGTTTT
>JAZRTL010000013.1:0-4123 GCA_045652025.1 Eubacteriales bacterium | reverse complement strand
TATTCGAGCTGGGAAACAGCAACGATGAATTCGTAGCCATCGGTAGCGGTTACTTCACCAAAGTGGTCTGCAGAAATGTTCTTACCGTCAGGTTGAGCGGTGATAGTCCATTCGCTACCCAAGCCGGAATCGTATGCAGCAGCCCAATCCCAAGATTCTTCACCTACGGGAGGTTGGTAAACAGAATCGGTAGGATCGCCGGTGATAACAGCAGTCATAATATGACGGCGGTCGAAGATATAGGGACGGTTTTGCAAATAGTCGGTATTATCGTAGGTTCTGGGCATACCAACTCTTAGAGAAACAGCGGTATAGAGATAGGTTTCATCCCAACCAACGTTAAGAGTGATATCATAAACGTCGGCACCTTCGGTGGAAGCATGGTTCCAATGGGTCTTGTTGATATCGAATGCGATGCAGGTTGCATATTCGCCTTCGGAAACAACACCATCAACAACGGCAGGAGTAGAAACCTTGCCGATTTCCAAAGCATCGTAGATGCTTTCAATAGGTTCATCGATAATATCTTCGGAAACCTCTTCGGATACTTCCTCGGATACTTCTTCGGATACTTCTTCGGATACTTCCTCAGAAACAGCGGTAGATTCTTCCTTAGAAACTTCTGCTACGGAAGATTCGGTTTGGGAGTTCTTGTTGCCCTCGAAAGCGCCTTCGCTTGTGTTTTCGGTAGAACCGCAAGCTACAAGGGACACGAGCATAAGAACCACTAAAAGAATAGAAATAATTCTCATAGATACACCTCTTTTTTATTTTTTATTATAATAACATTTTTAATTTAATTTTTCAATTAATATTTATTACAAACTTTTAGCAATCGTTTTATTTAAGTTCACATAAAGCCCCCACAAAACTACGTTTTGCAGGTGCCAAAATATATTTCCCAAGGCAAGCGCCTTGGGAAATATGTTATTATTAATTATTCAATCGAAAACGTTCCGAAATATGCACGCTTTAGAAGAACATAGTCCATACTATCGATTTCGCCGGACTTATTAACGTCGCCGCGAGCAAATTGCTCGTCGTCGAAGTCGAAGGTTCCGAAGTATGCACGCTTTACGAGAACGTAGTCCATACTATCGATTTCGCCGGAGCCGTTTACGTCGCCCAAGGAATATTCGGGATTGGGCTCGATAACATCGCCGCCTTCTTCGCCGCCGTTTTCGTCCTCAAGCGCGGGGATTTCCTTCATATCAAGCACGCAGTTGCAATCCTTACAACGAAGCTCCATCTCGCCTGCGCTACCAACCAATGCGGGCTTGATGGTTACCCATTCGCCTGCAACGTGGGCAGTCTTGTTCATAACCTCACCGCATGCGCAGTTATTGAAGTGGTAATCGGAATCCCAATCGTATTCGCTACCTGCGCTATGGGTATGTGAATTACCGTACGCCTTAACCTCGGAAACCATAATCCAAGAGGTTTCGCTGGTAATTCTATATTGAACGTATCTACCTGCAACGGCACTCGAAAGCTCGAGCGTTGCATTTGTATTATCGGAATTTTGCTTAGGTTGTACCGAACCTGCGGAGCGCCAATCCTTGTTATTAGAGGAAACAAAGAACTCTACCATTGCGGGAACCAAAACGCCCGCGCCGACGTTATCTTCGTTAGCGGAAGCGAAGTAAGCGCTCATCTTATTGATATTATAAATTTTACCCAAATCTACGGTGATAGCGGCATAGCCGTTATTGATATATTCTTCAGAATGGACGTTGAAGCCCGCGAACGCGTTATTATCGTATATCGCATCCGCACCTGCAGAAACGCCGTCGGTCATAGAATTACCGTTTACATCGGGATAGAGATATTCGCCGGGGTTTTCGCAATAGATACCCTGTGCAACATAGGGCTTACCGTAGGTCAAGCTGGAGGTATCCGCTTCGGGAGTAGAAGGTGTAGGTGTGGGATCGGGTGTAGAAGGTGTAGAGGTAGATGCACTACCAAACGCCTTTACCTCGGAAACCATAACCCAAGACGAGCTTGCAATAAAGCGATATTGAACGTATCTGCCATCAACCGCTTTGGTAAGGTTAAGCGTTGCATTGGTATCGTTGGTAGAAGCCGCAGGAGTAGCAGCACCCGCCTTAACCCAATTCGATTTATCGGAAGAAACGTAGAATTCTACGCTTGTGGGAACCTTAACGCCCGCACCGGTATTACTATCGTTAACCGAGGAAACGCTTGCAACAAACTTATTTATTGCATAGGAGCTACCCAAATCTACGGTGATAGCGGCATAGCCGTTATTGATATAGTATTCGGTTTGGCCATTAAAGCCCACGAAGGATGCATCGTCATATATCGCGTCCTTAGTTGCGATAACACCGTCGGTTAGCGACTTGCCGTTTTCATCGGGGTAAACCTGACTACCGTCTGCATTGGTATAGATACCGTCTGCAACGTAGGTTTTACCGTAGGTCAAGCCGGTTTTATCTACCGTAGTGGTAGAAGGTGTTTCGGGCTCGGGATCGGGTGTGGGAGTAGGATCGGGAGTGGGCGTAGGATCGGGAGTAGTCGATCCGCTGGGAAGAGACGAGGTTTTTACCCAACCGAACTTATAGCCACCCGCAGAAAGCTTATACATTACCTGCGAAGCAGAGCCGTATTCACTAATAACGTAGAAGGTGCTATTAGAGCCGACCGAACCGAATTCGGTAGAGAGCGATTTTGTTTCGTAGGTTTTAATTGAAGACGTTGATTTATAGGTCTTCGGCGTAAAGCTTGTATTATAAACGAAGTTACTTATTTTTGTGTACGCCGTTTTCGTTGACGAGGACGTAGGATAGGTTACCTGACACCATCCGTTTTTATAGATAGCGTTGATGGTACAAAGGTCATCTGTATAGATAGTACCGGATTTGGTGGAGAAATCGGAACTCATAACGTCGAAGTTAGCTGTTGCGGTGGGCAACGCCTTGATAGGAGTATAGCCGGTATAAACCTTTTCTACGGTAGGTTCGGTAGGAGTTGTGGTGCTACCGCCTGTGCTACCGCTATCCGAGCCGCCTGTGCTACCGCTTGCATCGTCATAGATGATTTCTTTACTTCTATGGCGAATGCTGTACGTACCGCCTGCATAGTAGAGATAGCCGTTGCTATCGGTACAGCTGGAGCGCTTAAGAACCGTCTTCTTACATACAGGAGGAGTAGATTCATAGATAGTAACGGTGGTGGAAGTAATTTCACCTACCCAAATAATATGGGTTTGCTTAGTGTTACTAAGTGCATCGCCCGCCTTAACGTTAGAAAGCTTAACGCCGGTGGAGGTGGTGCTATAAGAGGTAGAGTTATATCTAATCTTATAAACGCTATCGTAACGAGGGTTACTACCGTTCATAAAATGGCCGCCCCAAACCTCACTTACGAAGGTTGCACAGCAGTTGCCGTAAACGGGACCCGTTCTGTTAGCGCCTGCGGATTGAGCGTATTTAGTGGTAGAATAGTTCTTAGATGCAACTTTTTTATATTGCTCCAAAGAAAGCAAGCTATCCACGTTACATTCATAGAAGAACAAGGTATAGGGGACACCCTTTACGGTTTCGCCCTTTTTGAAATAGTTTCTGCCCTTATAGGAGTTACCGTTCCAAGTATAAATATTGGAAGTGGGAACCCATTCATAGTTACACAATGCTTCCGCGCGGGCAAGCATTGCGGAGAACTTTGTGCTGGTAGCGGCGCTTGCCTTCATTTCCATCGGCACGTACAACGCGCTAAGGAAGCAGCAAACGAGCAACAACGATACGAAAAATCTTACGAATTTCATATGTAGATCCTTTCTATGTATTAATTTATCATACGCTAGCATTATACTATATATTTTTTGAAATTACAACACATTTTTGTACATTTCGCATAATAAATTTATTATTTCTGTTTCTAAAATGATAATCAGGTATATTTTTGGTAGTATTGCATATATTTTAATATACTATTTTGACGAGGTTGACATGAAGCGTTCGGTTGGGTTTTGGCAATTTATTGGATTTTTACTTGTTAGCGTTGGCGGAGTTTTATTACATTATCTATTTGATTGGTCCGGGCAAAGCCAAATTGTTGCCGCTTTTTCGGGGGTTAACGAATCGACTTGGGAGCATATGAAGCT
>JAZRTL010000012.1:0-1111 GCA_045652025.1 Eubacteriales bacterium | reverse complement strand
GCAACCTCAAAGGCAACCTTTTCGTTAGGTGCCCATTCCGAATACATTTCGTCGTATTTGGAAGCCGCCTCGGTAATTTCTGTGCTGGGGGTACCGGGATAGGAGGAGATAACGCGAACGCCTGCCTCGTAAAGACCTGCGGCTACCGCCTCGTTACCCAAAAGAAGTTTCTTTTCCATATATAAAATCCTCAATTACTTATTTTCGTTACGAAGGTCAAGAACTCGCTTCGCCTTGCCCGTAAAACGCTCGATAGAGTTCGGCTCGACAAGCGTTACCTTAATTTCTATACCAAGAATGTTACGGATGTTATCGTGGATACGCTTTTGGAGCGAAACGAGCTCGCTGTAATTATCCAAAAGCCCGCCGTCAACAAGCTCTACCCTTACTTCCATCGAATCGGAATAGCCATCGCGACGCAAAACGATAAGATAGTGGGGGCTTATGCCGCCGACGCCGATAAGCGCGCTTTCGACCTGCGAGGGAAACACGTTAACGCCGCGAACCTTTATCATATCGTCGCTTCTGCCGATAATTTTGTGCATTCTTGCGCTTGTTCTGCCGCATTTACACGGCTCGTAATTTATGTTGGTAATATCCTTTGTGCGATAGCGAAGGATAGGAAGACCGCGTTTTGTTAGGTTTGTAACAACAAGCTCACCCGTTGCGCCCTTATCGAGCACGCTCAAGCTGTTGGAATCGATAACCTCGCAATAGAAATGGTCCTCGTTAATATGCAAGCCGTCGCGATACAAGCATTCGCCCGACATACCGGGGCCGTTAAGCTCGCTCATACCGTAGTTATCGGTACAGAAGAAGCCGTTGCCCCAATGGTTTTCGATCTCGGCGCGCATTTCGGGAGTAGAGCCCTCGCTACCTAAAATACCGTATTTTAGCTTGTAGCTTTCCATTGGATATTTATCTGCCATACTCCTTGCCGCCTCGGCAAGATACATACAATAGGAGGGGGTTGCAACGATAGCATCGGTACCGAAATCACGCATAAACTTCAACTGCTTTTCGGTGTTGCCGGAGCTGGTGGGAACAACCACCGCGCCGATTTTTTCCAAACCGTAGTGAAGCCCGAGCGCGCCCGTAAACATACCGTAGC
>JAZRTL010000011.1:0-5814 GCA_045652025.1 Eubacteriales bacterium | reverse complement strand
TAGCGATATCGCCGTTGAGGATAGCGTCGATAATACCACGGGTATCCTTGATGGAGATACGCTTGCCGGTGCCGTTCCAGCCGGTGTTTACGAGATATGCCTTAGCGCCGCTAACTTCCATCTTCTTAACGAGTTCTTCAGCATATTTAGTGGGGTGGAGTTCAAGGAACGCCTGACCGAAGCATGCAGAGAAGGTAGGAGTAGGTTCGGTAATACCTCTTTCGGTACCTGCGAGCTTAGCAGTGAAGCCGGAAAGGAAGTAGTACTGTGCCTGTTCGGGAGTAAGAGCGGAAACGGGAGGAAGTACGCCGAATGCATCTGCAGAAAGGAAGATTACGTTCTTTGCTGCGGGAGCTGCGGAAACGGGACGTACGATGTTGTTGATGTGGTCGATAGGATAGGAAACACGAGTGTTTTCGGTAACGCTCTTATCGGTGAAATCGATCTTGCCATTTTCATCGAGAGTAACGTTTTCGAGAAGTGCGTTTCTCTTGATAGCGTTGTAGATATCGGGTTCGGAATCCTTATCGAGATTGATAACCTTTGCGTAGCAACCGCCTTCGAAGTTGAATACGCCGTTATCGTCCCAACCGTGTTCGTCGTCGCCGATGAGGAGACGCTTAGGATCGGTGGAAAGGGTAGTCTTACCGGTACCGGAAAGGCCGAAGAAGAGAGCGGTGTTTTCGCCGTTCATATCGGTGTTAGCGGAGCAGTGCATGGAAGCGATGCCCTTGAGGGGGAGGTAGTAGTTCATCATAGAGAACATACCCTTCTTCATTTCGCCGCCGTACCAGGTGTTAAGGATAACCTGTTCACGAGAGGTGATGTTGAATGCAACTGCGGTTTCGGAGTTAAGACCGAGTTCCTTATAGTTTTCTACCTTTGCCTTAGAAGCGTTGTAAACGATAAAGTCGGGTTCGAACGCTTCGAGCTCTTCAGCAGAAGGAGCGATAAACATGTTCTTAATAAAGTGAGCTTGCCAAGCAACCTCAACGATGAAACGAACAGACATACGAGTATCTACGTTTGCACCGCAGAAAGCGTCAACAACGAAAAGACGCTTGCCCGAAAGTTCTTTAACAGCGAGGTCCTTCAATACGTTCCAGCTGTCAACAGAAAGGGGATGGTTGTCGTTCTTGTATTCATCGGAAGTCCACCAAACAGTGTCCTTGGAATTTTCGTCCATAACGATGAACTTATCTTTAGGAGAACGGCCGGTGTAAACGCCGGTCATAACGTTAACCGCGCCAAGTTCACTTACCTGACCCTTTTCATAACCCTCGAGTTCGGGTCTGATTTCTTCTGCATAAAGAACGTCGTAAGAAGGATTGTGTACGATTTCGGTAGTACCGGAAATGCCGTACTTGGTCAAATCGAGTTTAGCCATTTAAAAAAACCTCTTTCTTTAATTTCAAATTGTACCATATACAATATACAATATCTTAACGCAAACTGTCAATGCCTTTTTTAGAAAAAATACCATATTTAAACAATATTTTTATGTCAAATAGCACAATTTGATTTTTTATTAGAAATCGCATGCTCTTTTAACATCAAAATACACCGTTACCACTTAAGTTCACAAGCAAATCCTTGCAAATGAATTAATAGTATGTTATTATGTAGAAAAGAGGTGTTAGTATGAAATTTTTTGCAAATATTGCAGAGCGAATATTTAATATAAGTTCTATTTATTTAATAGTTTCCCCTACTGCTAAGTTACTGAAAATTTTTCTTGTTTTCTATATTATTGCTTCTGTTTTATTCGCTTTATCTTTTTCATCTCTCATTATCATTTCTCTCCCTCTTCTATTTTTTCTCTTTTACTTTTATTATCTTTTTTCAAAGATATGGCGTTCTTACAGATTTTCTACCTTATATTTGATTTTTCTTCCTCCAATATCACTTGTTTCTGGTATTGGATTAAACATATTGATATTTTGAAAGTCGAGGTTTTATAATGTTAAAAAGTATTGTCTGGGCAGAAAATGACAACAAAATTGCTTTCGACGATTATTCATTTGTTGAAGCATTAGATATCAAAACCTTAATCAATATTAACCGCGGCAAAAAATTCGGCGAGAAAGAAAGAGAAATATCTGAATTTTTCTCTGTTTACCCCGCTACGCTTGAATTGCGTCAAGAATTATTCTGCGAATTATTAAGCGATAAATCTTTATTCGAAAATCTTAATGCAAGTTTTGAAGCATTATCGAACATTTATGAATTACAAAACCAAAAGGATGTTGCGGAAAGCAACGAAAAGCTTTTATATAGTGTAAGAGAAATTGAATCCTACGTTGAATATCTTTCTAAAATTAAAAATATTTTCTCAACAACACCAAAAAGCAGGTCGTTGCAAATTTTATGGGAAATACTAAAACCTTTATGTGATAGCGAGGATTTTGAAAATCTTTGCTCGTCTGTTAATAAACAATCTCACGAGATCAAAAATATAAAAAGCATTACTATCGGTGTTAATCTTGACAGTCAGTTAAAACCTTCCGAAGCAGGTGTTTTGAGCATTAACGACGAGAACTTCGTTTCAGGAGATTACATTAATAAGCTTTTAAGATTAGATTTCAAAAATGACAAATATTATTCCCCTGCACCATTACTACCGTTAAGCCACAAATTAACAAACGAAGAATTGGATATTATCCGAAGTTCTCTAAACTCCGCTATGAATAAAATTCTTTCTTCTTCGTTGAAAAATTGGTCAGGAATTGTAAAAAAACACATTATTAATAATCTTCGAGATTTATCTAATATTCTATATGAATGGCGTTTTGTTTCGGTCTGTACGCAAATGATGTTTGAGCTAAAAGAGGCAGGATTCACATTATGCAAACCCCAAGAAGGTGTTTCTGATGAAGTTTTTGATTTATATCATCCCATTTTGGCATTATCTTCACCGAACAAAAATTCCGTCATAAAAAACGAGCTTGATTTTGGAAAAGAAAACTCCATTTATATCCTTACTGGGCCAAATCAAGGCGGTAAATCAATATACATACAATCCGTAGGAATTATGTATGCGTTGTTGCATTTAGGATTACTTCTTCCTGCAAGCAAAGCGATTTTACGTTATATTGACAATATATTTATCCATTTCATCGACATAAGAAAGCGTTCATACGTGCACGGCAGACTTTCTGACGAATGTAACAAAATTCAAAGCATTAATAAGCACATTACAAAAGACAGTTTGTTTTTATTTGACGAAGCCCTATCAAGCACAAACGCAACTGAAGCCGTAGCTATTTCTACAGAGATAATTACCGCTTATTTAGAAATTGGAGCAAAAGGCATTTTTGCCACCCATTTTCACGAATTATGCTCTTTAAACGACGAATATTCAGGCATCGAAAATTTAACAGCACAGATTGACGAAAGCACACACAAACGAATTTTCAAAATCATACGCGGCAATCACGGAAAGAGCTATGCGTTTGACATTGCCCAAGCATATGGATTGACAAAAGAAGAAATATTAAAAAACAATAAAAATTAAATAGACAAAACAACACCGCCGTTTTGGCGGTGTTGTCTGTTATAGCATTGTAATTATCATTCTTGCAATTTTGCATCGACGAAGGTGATTTTTCCATTCTCGTCGAGCTTTAGTTTAGAATCGAACTTTTTACCGCTTTTACCTGTAAAGCCCTTAATAACAGCCGTTTCGCCGTCTTTTAGAAGCTTTAGAAGCTGATTTTCGGTAAGCTTCTTACCTGCCACCGTAGAGGACATAATGAATTTGCAGCCCTCTTTTGAGCCCGAGCAAATATATCCCTTATCCTCGACAACATTTATCGGTCTTCCGCAAAGGCGGCATTTTGCGCCATCGATTATTGCGGCATAGTTACATTGAGTAACGGCAACCCTTGAATTAATAACCCTAACCCAATTTGCAACGGTAAGCTCGAAATCGCGGCGGAACTCCGCAGGGTCCTCGGTACCCCTTGCAATATCGGCAAGTCGGCGTTCCCATTTTGCAGTAAGCTCGGCAGATTTAATCTGCTCCAAGGGGAGCTTTTTAATTAGGTCAATTCCCTTTTCGGTTGCGCGGAGCGTCTTCTTCTCGCGGACAATATATTCGCGTTGGATTAGCGTTTGGATTATTGCGGCGCGGGTCGCCTCGGTACCGATACCGCCTGTTTTAGGGTCGGACATAAGCTTTTTAAGCTCTGCATCGTCCAAATCCTTACCCGCAGAAAGCATTGCGGCAAGGATGGTTTTATCGGTATATCGTTTGGGCGGCTCGGTCATTTTATCACAAAGCTTATATTCCCCGTCAAGTTCTTCGCCCTTTGTTAGATCGGGCAAAAGCTCGGTTTTTGAAGCATCGCCAACTATCATCCAGCCCGCATCGACAATTATCGAGCCACTTGCTTTAAAGGTTTCGCCGTTTACGTCGATAGTAACCTTTGTTTGCTCGAGCGTTGCGGCGCCATAGAGCATTTTTATTACCGAACGGCAAATCAAGTCATAGACCTTTTTATGATCGTCCGAAAGACCTTTTGGGATATTGCCCGTTGGGATAATCGCAAAGTGGGATTCCACCTTTTTGTTATCGAAATAATGCTTTCGGTCGAAGGTGCGGGGTCTACCCTCGATAAGATTTTTATAAATCGAAACGGTTGCGAGCTTATTAAGCACGTTATTAACCGTCGGCTCCATATCCTCGGTTAGATATTGGGAATTTGTACGCGGATAGGTTGTAAAGCCATCGTCATAGAGCTTTTGGACTATCTCGAGCGTTCTGTCGAGCGTGAAGCCGAACTTCGAATTCGCATCCATCTGCAAGGCAGAAAGACTATACAGCAAAGGCGGTTCTTTTTTTACCTTTTTCTTCTTAATATCCGTAACGATACCCTTATGCCCGTTGACCTTTTCAAAGATCGCTTCGGCTTCGGACTTTTCCATAATTTTTTCTATGCTGTGCTTCGCTTTAAAGGTTTCGTTATTCTTATTGGTAAACTCCGCTTCGATTGCCCAATAGGGAGTCTTTTTAAAATCGGTAACAGCCAATTCACGCTCTACAAGCATTGCAAGCGTTGGGGTTTGAACACGACCAATGCTCATAACGCCTGCGCCTGGGTTTTTAAGCGTCATCGCTACGGTAAGGTTAGCACCAACAACCCAATCGGCTATACCGCGCATACGGCCCGCGTGCTCGACCGCCTTCATCTCCTCGCCGGTTTTTATGTTTTTTGTAAAGCCCTCTATTATCCCCTCTTTTGTTTGGGAAGTAAAGCAGGCGCGCTTTACGGGTTTATTAACGCGCGAAAGCTCGTAGATATAGGCGAAAATAACCTCGCCTTCCCTATCGAAGTCGGTCGCGTTTATAATTAGGTCGCTTTTCTCGAAAAGACCTTTTACTATATTAAATTGGCGAACAACCTTTGTGTCCCAAGAGGAATTGTTGCTCGTTCTAAGCATAATTTCATATTCCTTTGGGATATACGGCAGCGGAATTGCCGACCATTTTTTATAAGCGGGAACGTAATCGGCAGCTTGCTTAAGCGAGCAAAGATGGCCGTAGCCCCAAGTAACGTAACAATCGTGACCTTTATAATTGATTTTTAGGTAACCGTCTTTGTTTTGTTGGCTTTTTACCGCCTTTTCGTTTGCTTTAAGCGAGGAAAATTCAACGGTTTTACCGCCGTCGAGGTATATTTTATCAAGCGCCGCGGCAATTTTGTTTGCAACATCGGGCTTTTCGGCAAGTATTGTAACCATATATTTCTCCTCTCTTTTTTCGTCATCCTTATGATTTTAACTTAGCTTTAATAAATTGTCAAGTTTTTATAT
>JAZRTL010000010.1:0-1584 GCA_045652025.1 Eubacteriales bacterium | reverse complement strand
CAACTATAAAAGACAGGTTAACCAATTCCTAAACCAAGGGTATTCCCAAGCGGATGCCGAGCGTTTGGCAGCAGAATGGGTTGCCGTTCCCGGAACGAGCGAGCACCATCTTGGCTTTGCGGTTGATATTATCGACACGGAGATTTGGGACCTTGTTGAAGAGCAGGAAACGCTTGAGGGACAGCAATGGTTGATGGAAAATTGTTGGAAATACGGTTTTATTTTAAGATACCCCAAGGGAAAGAAGGACGAAACGGGCATTAACTACGAGCCGTGGCATTACCGCTATTTAGGCAAGGAGATTGCAAAAGAGGTACATGATTCGGGTTTGACGCTCGAGGCATATATAGAAAGCATTAGTTGATAATATGAAGAAATATTCTTGGATTGCTTTATCGGTTGCATACTTTTCGCTACTTTCGCTTTCCTACCAAGGCGAGCTCGGCGATTTTAAGGGCTTAGGAACCACCTTGGTTTTCTACGCCACGTTCTTGTTATTTGCCGCAATTAGCGGTTATTTGGCTTACAAGGCGACGGAGCGGATTTTTATCCCAAACCTTTTTAACGCCATTCCCCTCTTTTTAGCGAACGTCTTGCCCTTTCTTTTAAAAAACAAGAGTGTTCCCGTGGACGTTTGGGAAGCGCTGTCTTGGATTTTCGCTATTATTTACGCTGTTTCGGTTATTTCCTCGGCGATAACGCACTTTGTTATTAAGAAAAGCAGGAAAGATGAGCAAAATGAGCAAAACGAACAAGGCGAGCAAGGCGGAAAAAGGAAACGAACCTATATTACCAAAGCCGACAGGTATTTCTTTACACTATTGGCGATAACGGTTATATATTTTGTTATCGTAGTTCTTTTTAGAATTTTCGTTGACCACGGCTTCGATATGGACGGGCTTGCCACAATTCTTTTAATTATTTTTACCTTCCCGTTATTTTTAGTAGGAAGTATAATTTTAGCGGTTATGGCGATAAAGGAAAAGCTTAGAAGACCGACGGAACAGAAAACAAACGATAACGATTAAAATCGCATAAAAAACCCCGATGAAATTCATCGGGGTTTTTATTTTGGGGTGATTAGAACAATTCGATATAAACCGCGTTGGCAAGAGGTGTTTCGGATTTAAAAACAAATTCGTTATTACCGATAACAAGACCGATTTCGCGGTAGTCGGTAACCACCTTGCCGTCGGTTCCGCCAACAATAAAGCCGGCGGCATTTTTTGTATTTACGTTAAGAGAAACGCTCGATTGGGTTAGCGCGGGAGTTGTCGAAACAAAGCTTACGCGCAAAATAACCTTTTCCGCAACCTCCGAAACAATAGTGCATTTACCGTCCACAACCTCGCACTTTGCAAAGGGTTCTCTTCCCTCTGCTTCGCCCTTTAGGTCGCGCTTTCCATAGCCGGATTGCATTGCAAGGAAGGAAAGACTATCCAGTGTAAAGGAGAGCAAATTGATAGCGCATTGCTGGAGCTCGCCACGGGTTAGCGTTCCGTTATTTAGCGATTCTACAAGGTTATCCTCACGGGTGAGGGCATCGGGAGTAACCATATAAACGTCGTTTTGGGCGTGAACCAT
>JAZRTL010000009.1:0-2930 GCA_045652025.1 Eubacteriales bacterium | reverse complement strand
CTTCGATTTTTCGGGGACCCCCGACGGGGAGCTGGCGGCGAGCTTGCGAGCTGACTGAGGGGATTGTATGTTTTGATTTTATTGTTGGTTTTTGTGACAGCCCCTCCGTCACGCACGAGGTCGTGCGCGACACCTCCCCGTCGGGGTCCCCGAAAACGCTTGCGTTTTTGGGGTTATATGCACAGGGGAGGCTTGAATGAGAACGAATGATTAGCATTGAAGGCTTCCCCCTTGGGGGAAGCTGGCACCGAAGGTGACTGATGAGGGGTAGATGCGTTAGCATCGTTACGGTTATAATCAAAGTAACTCAAGGAATAACGCCGTCTGTGGACGGCTACCCCTCATCCACCGACTCCGTCGGTCCCCCTGATACGGGGTCCCCGAAAATGAGGTACGAATTTTTGGGGTATTTTATTCCCCTTAGCAAAACACGGTGTCGCAGAGAGATATCAATACAATTAAATTCTTATAAAAATCGGCGACATGCGCGTCGATTTTTATACCTTACGCCTTCGCGAATTTGGACGTTTATACACAAATTCGGCGCGAGCGCACGAAGGCGCAAAGACGAACAAAAACAAACGTTTTTGTTCGAAAGCGAAGCGCCTACGGGGCCCCCGCAAAACAAGCGTTTTGTGGGGAGTTATTCGCTTTTTTCGATTTTATACCCAAGAGAGAGGATGAATTTAATTGTTGCAAACGCGGTTGCGCGGTCATATTCCTTTTCTATCTCGGGAAGGTCGTTATAAGGGACAAGGCAGGGCGTTGTTTTTTTATCGTCGTCGCGCCTTTCGCCATATACCCAGCCCTCGTTAATTCTACCTTGCGACCAAATTTCATGGACCTGCTCGGCTATTAGCTCGGTTAGCTCGACAAGCGATTCGGGCAGAACGATATTTTCTGTGTTCTTTGGGTTGGGCTTATACATTGGCTTTTCTCCTTATTTGGATTTGATGGGTTTTATTCTTCTTCGTTATAGGGTTGGGGTCTATCGTAATTCTTATAATCGGGATCCCACGCCTGTAACAACAAATCGAGCTTATCGTCTTCCTTCGTATTCTCATATTCGGATTCTACGAGCGCGATATGTAGCTTTAGCGATAAAATCTTGTTTGCGCCTTGGGAAATCTTTTCAACGGGGTTGTATTCCAACTCCATACGCGAAAATCCGATAGAACGAATATAAGCGGTCCAGCGGCGGTGCTCGTACCAAGCCAGATTATAATTAAGGAGCTTATTTTCTTTTATAATTCTATCGTAAATTTTGGTATCGGCTTTATCCAAGCAGAAGGTCTTGCCTTGCAACCACTCACATTCTATATTATTATCTACACAGTAATTATATGCAGAAAAGACCTTATATTTTGCATGGGTTGCCTTTGCGGCGTTAGACCAATGGTCATACATTGTTGTAATACGGCTATATTTCTTATGCTTGGATTTGTTTAGCGAATTATAATATTCCTCGCTTCTGCTAATACCTGCGCCAAGCTCATCGAGCGTTATATTATCCCAGCCATAAGATTCCGAAAGACTGCCGAAGGCAACCATTTCCACACAAGAATTGATACCCGAGGGATAATCGAATTGCTCGGGCTCCGGCTTTGATTTATCGCGGAACATTTGGTAAACGGCATCGTAATCTCTATCCGTTCGGTCGAGAAGCGGTTTTTTGTACAGCTCACAAACGGAATCGTCGAAAATCGCAGTTGCAACGATAACCTTTTTATGTCCAACAATCTTTTTGCCCTCGCGTCGTTCGGTATAGCACTTATTAACGTGTCTTGAATCGAGTGCAGTTCTTAAACGCTCGGAAACGGTAAGGTTAGATTCGTCCGAGCCGAGCGCCACCAAAAAGTAATCCGAATCGATTATATTAAAATCCTTGTTTTCTTCGCAAACACCCTCACAGACAAGCTTATCGATTTCGCATTCATCGACGTTCGCCTGAAGGTATCTTAACACGAAATAGGTGGGATTATACTCGCTCCTATTAGAATCAAGATAAACCTCTAAAACGTCGTCATAGGGCGTTGCAGAAGCCAAAATTTCGGGCGAGATAAGGTTTAGCTTTTGGCAAAATTCCTCTTTTGTTTCCTTTGAAACAACGTTGATATTTAGCTTATAGCCATAGAATTGACCGCACCACATAGCCGATTGGAGCATTTGCATACCGATTTCGCCGTTACCCAAAATAGTAAGGTTAAAATCATCTTCCCCGTTACGACTTCTGCCGATAAGGTGTTTATAGAGCGGATACTCCTTAAGCAAGCGGAAGATAAGGTTTTGGTAGTATCTAATTCTTTCAATCTCGGGAATTAGTTGCGCTTCCTTTTCTTCCTTTATCTTGTTGCATAGCTTGGTTCTTAATTTTGCTACCTTTGCATTAAGAGCTTCTTCGCTTAGCTTTTCCTCGATAAACTGCTTTGCGCCGCTCATTTTGAGTTCGTCTTCTTTTGTCCTGCCGTTCAAAGCATCGGAAACCGTGTTTGCTATCTTGTCCTGGACCTTTTTTCTTTTATCGGCAAGATTTTCGTAATAAAGCTCGTTCGCCACATAGTAATAGCACCATTGCTTTAGTGCTTCCGAAAATCCCTGCATAAGCTCTTCTTTAAAGAGGGCTTTAAAGCAATTTATCTTTTTCGGTTCGGTCTTTCTAACGTATTTTTCTATCTTTTTATAGTATTTACGCACGTAACGTCTTTTAATCTCGTTAAGGATGCGAGTTTCCATAGAAAGATAAGCGTTATTTTGGTAGAAGATATAAACCTTTGAATTTTTTAGCTTTAGGCATTTATCTCCTTCCGAAATAGTGGCAAGGGTATGGAGATTTTTCGGCTCGTTTTCATCGATAAGGAAAAATGTTTTTGATTTAAAAGACAACGATGAAACGTGGGTTATATCGTCGCTTATACAAACCGCGCCAAGAT
>JAZRTL010000008.1:0-5623 GCA_045652025.1 Eubacteriales bacterium | reverse complement strand
CCCCATTCAACAGGGTAATCGAACTGTTGACCGCTATTTTTTAGGATTTCTACCGCTTCGGTATAGCTAACGCGAACGAAATCGCTGTTTACCAATGCGGTAAGGCGTTCAAGCAAGCCCTTATCGATAAACTTGTTAAAGAATTCGATTTCCGCAGGGCAACGCTCGAGAACGTACTTAATAACGTATTTTGTCATTTCCTCTGCGAGCGACATATAGTCCTCTAAATCGGCAAATGCGATTTCGGGCTCGATCATCCAGAACTCTGCCGCGTGGCGAGGTGTGTTGGAATTTTCGGCACGGAAGGTAGGACCGAAGGTATAGATGTTGGAATATGCGAGCGCCAAGCATTCGCCCTCTAACTGACCCGAAACGGTAAGGTTTGCCGCCTTGCCGAAGAAGTCCTTAGAATAATCGATATTACCCTTATCGTCGCGAGGGGGATTGTTCATATCCAAAGTAGTAACACGGAACATCTCGCCCGCGCCTTCACAGTCGCTTGCGGTGATGATAGGTGTGTTAACGTAAACGAAGCCCTTATCGGCAAAGAAGCGGTGGATACCCTGAGCCGCTACCGAGCGAACGCGGAAAACCGCGTTAAAGGTGTTCGCACGGGGACGAAGGTGAGCAACCGAGCGCAAGAACTCGAAGGAATGGCGCTTGGGTTGGATAGGATAATCGGGGGTGGATTCACCCGTGATTTCTATATTTTTTGCTTTTAACTCGAAGGGTTGTTTTGCATCGGGCGTGAGCTCCAAAACACCTTCAACAATAATTGATGCAGGAATATTGAGCTTGGAAACCGCCTTATAGTTATCGATAATATCGCTTTCGAAAACGATTTGTATATTTTTAAAGCAGGTGCCGTCATTCAATTCAATAAAGCCGAATGCGTTAGAAGAGCGGATATTTTTAAGCCATCCGCCAACGCGAACAGTCTTACCGCCATAGGTATTGGGGTCGGAATAAATATCGCAAACTCGTGTTAAGGTTTCTTTAATCGCCATAAGTCGATTTACCTCCTGATTTTCGTTCTTATCATTATACCACCACCCCGCCCTCATTGCAAGCATTTTTTTGATTTTTTAATCCTATTTTTGCTTGAAAAAGCGGCGATAATATGCTAATATACAGTATATTCGTTCATTACGAGGCAGTATATGGCAATTCACAACCAACTTAACCCAAAAAAAGAATATTTAAAGGGCAAAAAAGCTTTTATTTTTGATATGGACGGTACTCTTATCGATTCGATGAGATATTGGCGCAACACCGCGGGCGATTTTACCGACAAATACGCCACCCACATCGACTATATGTTCGAAAAATACAACGAGGTTATTGCGCCCAAGGAAAACGCGACGGAGTTTTTAGAGCTATTACGTGGCTTAGACATTCCCGTTGCCATTGCATCCGACACACCGCGAATTCTTGCCGAGGGATTTTTTAAGCGTTACGATTTCGATTCCTTAATCGATTATTACGTTGGCAGCGACGACGTTGGCACATACAAGCACCTCTCCTCTGCTATTTTCCTTCTTGCCGCAGAAAAGTTAGGCGCCAATCCCGAGGAATGTGTTGTTTTTGAGGACAATCTCACCTCGGTTTACAGCGCGGTTAACGCGGGTATTGACGTCGTTGGGGTTTATGACCTTCAAAACGAGGAAAACAAGCAAAAGATTAAAGAGGTTTGCGTTGATTATATTTATAACTTCAGCGAGATGATGGAATAGCTTGTTATATACACAGAAAAGCAAAAGTGCGGTTTAATTAACCGCACTTTTTAGTTTATAAAATTATAATTTGTATATCCCCCGCCCAGGCCGTGCCTCCGTGAGAATGAAACCCTGCTTTGTGCAGGTGGGTATTCTCTCTGTTGCTTTAGTGCTTCCAACATCCGTTCGCAGAATGCAAACGGGAGGCCTGCTTCACCACACCAGAATATGAATTCCCTTTCGTTCTTGTGGGTTTTTACACAGAGAACAGTCCGAAGACTATGCACGAACCCAGCAGGAAGTACGCTTTCGCGTAGCTTGCTTAATTATTCGCCGTCGGAATCGAGGTCCATATCACCCATAAAGGTGTCCTCGAAAGTATCGGCAACACGGTCGAATTCATCGTCGTCATCGATAGTGACTAAAAGTTCATCGCCGTTTTCATCAACTTCTACCTTAAGGATAACGTATTCGTCTTCTTCACCATCGAGCGGAATAAGAGCGAGATAGGTGTTATCATCAAGTGTGAGCTCACCGAGAAGTTCGAATTCGCTTTCGTTACCCTCCTCGTCGGTGAGAGTAAATACATTTTCTCTTTCTTTATTATCAGCCATAACTAACCTCCGGCAAATATAAATTGTAGTTTTATTTTACAACCATACACCAAAATTGTCAATAGTTATTTAAACATTCGTTCGACAAGCGTTTTTTGGTTTTTCCTTTTTGCGACAACGATTGACTTATTTAAGCTTTTAATGTATAATCTTTAAAAACCTTACTGCGAGGCGCAAAATGGCTTTTATACCACGGCTTTATATAGGCAGCGATAAAATTGAAAACGGGCGCGCTTTTATCGACGGAAGCGATGCCAACCACGTTCTTAGAGTTCTTAGAAAGCAAAAGGGCGACAACCTTTATATTTGCGATATGCACGGAAACGCCTACAACGCGGTTATCGAATCGATTGGCGACGACAACCTTGTTGCTTTGCTCGGCGAGCCCGAAAAAAAGGACGTTGAGATGCCCTTTAAGGTTAGCGTTTACCAATGCTTCCCCAAGGGCGACAAGTTAGAAACGGTTATTCAAAAGGCGGTTGAGCTTGGTGCATACGAGATAGTTGCGGTTATGAGCGAGCGTTGCGTTGCCCGCCCCGACGGAAAAGCGTTTGCAAAGCGTCTTGAACGCCTTAAGAAGATTAGCGAATCCGCGGCGGCGCAATGCGGAAGAAGCATTATCCCCGAAATTCGCGGTATTATTTCCTATTCCGAGGCGATAAAGGAAATTCAACATAAGGACGTTGGCTTTATTTGCTACGAGGGCGACGGCACGGTTGCGCTCCCCGAGCTTTTAAAGGAAAAGCCCGAAACGATTGGCTTTTTGATTGGTCCCGAGGGCGGCATTGCGGAAAAAGAGGTCAATCTTGCAAAGCAAAGCGGCATTAACCTTGCGGGGCTTGGAAAGCGCATTTTAAGAACCGAAACCGCAAGCGGTTACGTTCTTTCGGCTATTAGCGTTTTGTTGGAATTATAAAGAAAAAACCCCACGGTCGTGGGGTTTATTTTATTTAGATTTGACTTTATAAATTATTCTTATTATGTAATAACCCAATACGGCGCAGAAGCTACCGACAAGCGCGCCCGCAAGCACGTCGGTAGGAAAATGGACGTACAAATACAACCTTGAAAACGCGATAAGCGCGGCAAGGGCAAGCAAGCCGAAGCCATATTTTTTATTATACGCAAACACGGCAGCAGCGCCCGCAAAGGAAGCGGCGGAATGCCCCGAAGGAAATGAAAAATCGGACGGCTTGGGAATTATTAAATTAATCCCCTCCACGATATCGTAAGGTCTTGTTCTTGCAACAAGCGGTTTTAGCGTTAGGTTGCAAAGCACCAAATCGAGTATTAGCGCAAGGCAGACGGTAAGACCGATTTTGCGGGTTTTGGGAATTAACGAAAGCACCAAGCCCAAAGCGATCCAAAACCAGCCCGCGTTGCCCAAGAAGGTTATCGCCTTCATTATAGCGTCCATCGCAGGACAAGAAAGGTTTTCCCTTATAAAATCAAGAATTTGTATTTCGATATTCATTCTAATCTCCTTCGGTTAGGTTCATTGCATCTCTTATCATACCAAAAATAGCGTTTTTGGAAAAAAGCACGTCGCCTTCGCCATCGCGGCGGTAGCTTTTTAGAGGATTATGCTCGATAAAAACAGGTCTATCCTTGGGGTTTGCCATCGGCACGTTAATGACCACTATCTTCTTATTCTCTACCGTTTGGATATAAACGTCTTCCCTTTTTAAAATATTAACGCTAACGCGATTGGGGTCCTTAACGTTATACCAAAATTCCTCGATAAGTCCTTCGGGGTCGGGTAGGTCTACGGGGACAAAGCTTTTGTCCTTTGCTTCCTTAACGCCGAGTAATATTAAACCTCCGAAGGTGTTTGCGAAAGCCGAATAGGTTTCCCAAATGCTGTTCGGAAAGCCACCGAGCGCGGTTTTTGCCTCGAGCTGATTTGTTTCTTTATATTGCATAAGATTGTTAAAATCTATCATATAATCACCTCTTTTTAAATTTTACCACATTTTTTATCCTTTTGCAACACCGCAACTGCTTGAAAAAAACCGGATTTTAGTGTAATATACTTTTGGAGGTGGCGTGATGATAAAGGTTATGAAAAATACCGCGATATATTCGCTTATTGCCACATTAATATTTCTTGCTTTAACAATTTTTCTTGACCGAAAAATATTTTTGCCGTTTACAATCACCTTTGCAACGATTTTTTATCATTTTGTAATCAGATTAGCAGTTGGTTACACAATAGACGGTATTTTCAAAAACAATATAGATTACAACAAAAAGTGGTTTGCCCCATTACGCTTTGAAGAAAAGCTTTATAACAAGCTTGGCGTTAAAAAATGGAAGGACAAAATGCCGACCGCCGTTCCCAAAAGCTTTGATTTAAGCGACCGCGATTATTACAGGGTTGCGCGTGTGACCTGTCAAGCCGAAATAGTTCACGAAATTAACGTTTTATTAAGCTTTATCCCCTTGCTTGCGGCAATATGGTTT
Source organism: Eubacteriales bacterium (assembly GCA_045652025.1). Lineage (GTDB taxonomy): Bacteria > Bacillota > Clostridia > Oscillospirales > CAG-382 > Coliplasma. The sequence goes on along the minus strand of JAZRTL010000008.1, from coordinate 831 downwards.
GGCGATTTTTGGGTGTTTTTTATAACCTCGCTTCTTGGCGCGGGGTACGATTTAATATTCGTTATACTCCAACGCTATAACCGACCGCGTATTTTAAAAATTGCAGAAAAAGCCAACAAAAAACAGACTTGATTTAAAACCAAGTCTGTTTTTATTTTATTGATTATTCATTGCCTCGAGAACGAAATCGGGGGTGGTGAAAATAGCGGTAGGCCATTGCGCGCCCTCGCCGAAGGACATACGCTCAACAGCGCAAAACTCGGGACCGTTATCGTTACCAACGTGGTAAACCCAATGGTAGCCGTTCTTGTAGCCCGCGTAAATACAAACGTGGCGACAGAAGTTGCTGGTTGTATTTGTAATATCGCGGAAGCAGAGGATAGAGCCGATCGGAATTTCCTCCGCGGGCTCATATTTTATAAAGCCGTGGGATTTGGTCGCTTTAAAATCGATAGTTCTGGAATAGCCGTCCTCTACCCACTTTTGACAAGCTAAATACCAATCGTTCGCACTATATGCGAGCGTGGGCTTTTCAAGGCAGGACGTATCGATACCGCAAACGTTGGGAAGATAATTAAAATAAACGTACGCAAGGTAGGAAGCACAAACAAGACCGCGTTTCTCGAAAAATTCGATATCGGGAAGGCCTTCCTCGGTTGTTTCGTAGCCAAGACTGCCGCCTGCATAGCCGATGTTGGAAAGCCAGCCCTTTTCGCGCTTATAGTTTGCGAGGATATATTCCCACATCAAGCCGTCGTCGATATGCTTTTGCATATTATAGCCGGTATATTCCAAGGAGTCCCAGAAAATATTATTTTCGATATTTTCGGG
>JAZRTL010000007.1:0-1256 GCA_045652025.1 Eubacteriales bacterium | reverse complement strand
ATTACCGATGCACACGGCAAGGAAGTTAACTTTGAAAACACGGTTATTATTATGACCACAAACGCAGGCAGCAGCGAGGGCAGCTCGGTTGCCGGCTTTAGCGACAACGTTAAGCAAAACGATAAAAACCGCGTTATGAAGGCGCTTGAATCCTTCCTGCGCCCCGAATTTATTAACCGCGTTGACGAAATCGTTGTCTTTAACCGCCTTACAAGAGAAAACTTTAAGCTTATCGCCCGCATTATGCTTGGCGACCTTCAAGGTGTTCTTGCCGAAAAGGCGATGTTCTTTGAATATAGCGAGAACCTTGTTGAATATCTTGCAGATAAGGGATATTCCGAAAAATACGGTGCGCGCAACCTTCGCCGTCTTATACAGACAGAGGTTGAGGACCGTTTGGCAGAGGTTATCGTTGCCTCCTACCGCGACCCCGTTAGCAAGCTGATTACCGACGTGGTCGATGGCGAGATTGTTATTAAAACCGAAAAATAATTGTTTAGGGGTAAAAACCCATGTACCAAAACGGAAATGAAAATTTAAAAATCAAAACCGTTTCAGGCGAAAAAGAACAGGAATTTACCTTTTCCCCCGAGGAAATGCATCCCTACGAGGTTGCAGAGGCGCACGAAAGCGACCTTATTAACGGCAAAACCGATAAGCAGGTCAAGCGTGCGCGCAGAATGTTTGGGGCAAACGAGATAAAAAGCGAATTTCGACTTTCGTTTAAGGAAAGTCTTAAAAACCAAGTAAAAGGCCTTACCTCGTTATTCCTGTTGCTTTGCTCGGTAGTTATGTATATTTTCGTACCGACAGAGCCGACTTATCTAATTATGGCTATCGTAATCGCGTTGATTATATTTTTCAACGCCTTTGCGGAGTTCCGCGCAAGTATTGCGCTTAGGGTGCCAAAAAAGTTTTCGTCGCTTAAAGCCAAGGTCGTTCGCAACGGCGAGGAGCTTGTTATAGACAGCCGTTTTCTCGTTCCGGGCGACGTTATTGTTCTTGAAGACGGTGCTATGGTCCCCGCCGATTGCAGAATTATCGATGAATTGGCGTTGACCGTGCTTGAATCACACGTTAGCCAAGTAAAAGGCAGCGTAGAGAAAAACAGCAGATATATCGCAAGCGGCGACGAGGTCGTTTGTGAAAATATGGTTTATGCGGGAAGCATTGTAACCTCGGGGCATTGCAGCGCTATCGTTTGCCGTATCGGCAAGGATACACTAACAAGAAGGATGTCCGACCAAACCGACGAC
>JAZRTL010000006.1:0-5848 GCA_045652025.1 Eubacteriales bacterium | reverse complement strand
GAGGTTGCCTTCTTCGTTGCCGAAAAACTCGCTACTATCGAGGGCGTAACCGCAACAGCAACCCATTTTGAACTCCAAAAGTATAAAGAAAACGGCATAATTTACGATGCTGAATTAGATGATAAAAGAGGGAACAACTGGTGAAATTCGATCCGTCAAAATGCCTATCGGCTACAATAACAGATATAAAACCTTCGGGTATTCGCAAGTTCTTCGAAATTCTTAACGAGCGTAAGGACGTTATCGGCTTAACCGTTGGCCAACCCGATTTCGTTACCCCTTGGCATATCCGCGATGAAGGCATCCGCTCCTTGCAGGAGGGGCTTACCTATTATACCGCAAACAACGGTATGATTGAAATGCGCGAGGAAATTGCAAAATACCAAAAGCGTCGCTTCGGCTTGGATTATAACCCCGCAAAAGAGGTTATCGTAACCGTTGGCGGTAGCGAAGCGATAGATATCGCAATGCGCGCCGTTATCGATTACGGCGACGAGGTTCTTATCCCCGAGCCCAGCTTCGTTTGCTACGGCCCTATCGCTCGCCTTGCGGGCGGTGTGGCGGTTCCTATCCCGCTATCTCCGGATAACGAATTCCGCCTTACTGCCGATCAACTAAAGGCGGCTATTACTGAAAAAACAAAGCTTTTGGTGCTTCCGTTCCCCAACAACCCTACCGGCTCGGTTTTGCGCCGCGAGGATTTGGAGGCGATTGCCGACGTTATTCGCGAAACTAATATTTGCATCCTTTCGGACGAAATTTATGCAGAGCTTACATACGGCGAAAAGCATGTTTCTATCGCTTCTATCGAGGGTATGCGCGAGCGTACTATTATTGCTAACGGCTTTTCCAAGGCGTATGCAATGACGGGCTGGCGTATGGGCTATACCTTAGCGCCCGAATGCTTTACAACCCAAATGGCTAAAATACATCAATACGCTATAATGTGCGCGCCCACAACAAGCCAATATGCCGCTATCGAGGCGCTAAAGAACGGCGATGCGGATATTGAATATATGAAGGCGGAATACGAAGCGCGCCGTAACCTTATCGTTAACGGCCTTAACCGTATCGGTGTCGATGCATTTATGCCCGAGGGCGCTTTCTATGTGTTTGCCGACCTTCGTAAGTTCGGTATCGACGACGAAACCTTCTGCCAACGCTTGCTCGATGAAAAGGGCTGTGCTATCGTACCCGGTAGCGCGTTTGGCGAAAGCGGTAGGGGATTTGCAAGAATTTCCTATGCATATTCGCCTAAGCATATTAAAAAGGCGCTTGAGCGTATCGAAGCGTTTATAAAAACTCTATGATAATTAATGCTTATGCAAAAATCAATCTCACAATCGATATCACGGGAGTAATGCCTAACGGCTTCCATTCCTTGCGCTCTATAATGGCGCCGATAAGCTTGTGCGATGAATTAACGCTTGAAAAAAGCAACGAGCTTACTTTCAAATGTAGCGTGAAAGCGCTTGAAAACCAAGAAAATATTTGTGTTCGTGCTGCAAAGGCGTTTTTTAACAAAGCAAATATAAAATCGGGAGCTTCTATATATCTAAAAAAAGAAATCCCGTTCCCCGCGGGCTTGGGTGGCGGCTCTGCCGATGCCGCGGCGGTTCTAAAGGGGCTTAACGAGCTTTACGGCTTTCCGCTTGCGGTGGAGGATTTGTTCCTTCTTGCCGCAGAGCTTGGCTCGGACGTACCCCTTTGCTTGCTCCAAAGGACTGCGCTTTGCGAGGGTAGGGGCGAGCTTCTTACCCCAATCTCTAACCTTCCCGTTATGAATATCGTTATCGCTATCGGTAGCGCGCGTCTTTCAACGCCCGAAGCGTTTAAGCAATACGATCTTCTTAACCCGCCCGTTAAAAACGATACCGATAGATTCCTTTCGGCTTCAAAAAACGGGATTGAATCTCTCGCGGCAGCTTGCGGTAACGCTTTCGAGGTTGTAACCGATGTTCTATGTCCCGAAACGGTTACAATCCGTAACGAGATGTTCCGCCTTGGCGCGCTTACTTCACATCTTTCGGGTAGCGGGCCTTCGGTTTACGGTATTTTTGCAACCGAGGCCGAAGCAAGCAATGCCGCGTGTGAATTAAAGAAAAAGGGCTTTTCGGCATATGCTTGTAAAACTCTAAATTAAATATTTGTATTTTGAATTATTCTCCTTTTCGGTGTCAACACTTACATCATAACGAAAAGGAGAATATCTATTATGAAAACAAAAATCATCGCGCTCTTCTGCGCCTGCTTTATGCTACTTAGTGCCGTCGATATGCTCTTCCCAAGGAGCGAGGCGCAAATTTACGAAAACGCTATCCGCCTTCATATTTTAGCCGAGGACAATACCGAAAAAGCCCAAGCCGTTAAATTGCTTGTGCGCGATGCTATCCTTAACGAATGCGGAGAGTTGTTTTCCGAAAAAACGGACGTGGATAGTGCGTCAAGTGCCGTTTGCGAAAATCTTGCTAATATCGAGCGTATTGCCAACCGTGTTCTTGCCGAGAATAATGCCGGCTATACCGCAACTGTGGAATGGGGGATAGAAAGCTATCCAACCCGCGTATATAACGATTTTTCGCTCCCCGCGGGCGAATATAGGTCGCTAAGAGTAAAGCTCGGTAGCGCAAACGGTAATAATTGGTGGTGTATCCTGTTTCCGCCGCTTTGTACGGGCGCTTCTACAAATAAGGATTTTACCGTCGCAAAGGTTAATAAGAACGATACTTCTGTTTTTACAAGCCGTAAATATGCTTTTAGATTTAAATTACTTGAATTATTTGGGTGAAAAATATGCTATATCACGTTAGTGGCCGCTCGGGAAGCGGAAAAACCAAATATATACTTGAACGCCTTGGCGAAGCAATTAAGGCAAAAAAGCGTTGCTTCCTTATCGTACCCGAGCAACAATCGCTTGTGTACGAGGCGTTGCTTTGCGATAATTTCGGCGATAGCGCAAACCTCTATTGCGAATGCCTTAACTTCGAACGCTTGCCTAACAGAATTGCGCGCGAATACGGCGATTTGGCAGTTAATAACATCGATAAGGGCGGTGCTTGCGCCCTTTTGTCGATGATAATCGATGCGAATAAAAATAATCTAACCTCTTTTGCATCTGTCGCAGAGGATACCGATTTCGTCCAATCGCTTTTCGTTCTTATCTCTCGTATGAAGATGTCGCTCGTAACGCCAAGCGACGTTTTAAAGGCGAGCGAAAACGCGAACGTTGCCGATGACGCACGCTTGGTGTCGAAGCTTAAGGATATCGGTCTAATCTATTCGGAATATGAAAAATATTTCGGGCCGGAGCTTTACGACCCGCGTGATGCTTTAACCCGCCTTGCAAGCGAGCTTCCCGAAAAACCGTTTTTTAAAAATTCAACCGTTTTTATCGATAGCTACTATACCTTCACAAAGCAAGAATACGAGATAATAAAGCATATCATAAACCAAAGCGATAACGTTTACGTTAGCTTTACCTGCGATGATAAACGCGATTTCTTTGCCGAAAATAAAAAAGCGGCAGATCAGGTTAAAAGCTTTGCAAGGGGCAAGGTAAAAGAAGAAATTATGCCCGACCCAAAGCGTACTAATAGCGAAACGCTAAAGCAAATCGAACGCTCTATTTGGAGCGAAAAGCAAGAAAAATCCACCAACGATGGCTCGCTTACGATGATAAGCGCTAAAAACCGCTTTGATGAGGTAGGAGCCGCCGCTTCTAAAATACTTGAATTTGTTCGCGCAGGCAACCGCTACCGCGATATAACCATCCTTGCAAATAATACCGATACATATTCCAATATAATCGATGCGGTCTTCACCCGCGCCGGTATCCCGTGCTACCTTTCTCATAAAGAGGAGCTTTTGTCAAAGCCGTTGTTTTCCTTTGTTTTTGCAACACTTTCGGTAATTATCGAGGATTTTTCGCTAAGAAGTATAAAAAGATATATAAAGAGCGGATATACCGACCTAACCGAAAAGGAAACGGATGCGCTCCTTAACTATGCTTCGTCTTGGAACCTTCGCGGTAGAGCTTGGTATTCGGATTCGGATTGGACGCTCGACCCCGCGGGCTACCGCGAGGGCGAAATGTCCGACCGCTCTGTAAAGCAATTAGAGCTTGCAAATAAAGCGCGCTATAAAATAGTTCAACCGCTAATTGCGCTAAAGGAAACGCTAAAGACCAAAAATCTAACCGTTTCGCTCGCAATAAGAGAAATATATAACCACCTAATCTCGCTCGGCGTAGATGAAAAATTGCGAAAAAACGCCGAACGTATCCTAAATAACGGCGACCGCGAGCAAAGCGAGCGCGAAATCCAGCTTTGGAAGTATTTAATTAATATAATTAACCAGCTCGATAGCTTGTGCGGTGAGCTTAAAATAACCCCAAAGCGCTTGCAAAAGCTAATTTCCTTAATGTGCTCCTGCTATTCTATCGGCTCTATTCCTGCCTATACCGATGCCGTCTGCTTCGGCTCTGCTTCGCTAATTCGTGCGGGCGGTAGTAAAATGGTTATCGTGCTTGGCGTTTGCGACGGTGAATTTCCTACCGGCTCTGTAAAGGGTGGATTGTTTAATAATGCCGAAGCGGTCGCGCTCGAGGGTGCAGAGCTGTTTATAACAGATACGCTCGAAAAACAGCTTAATACCGCCCGCTTCTTTGTCTATTCCGCGCTTGCCGCCCCAACCGAAAGGCTTGTTTTAACAATGCCTCGCTCGGAATTGGGCGGTAGCGAGCTTCGCCCCTCAACCGCGTGGTATTCGCTTTTAAAAATGTTCCCCGAAACAAAGGTTATAGATTTTTCGGAGCGCGATTTGCTCTATTCTGTAAATGCAATAGCCGATAATTTTCCGTCCTTTGCGGAAGGCGAAATTAAAACGAAAATCGAAAACTCGCTTTCCAAAAAGGGAATAAAGGTCCAAAATAGCTTCCCCTCGGTTGTAATGGCGGATTCGAGGATAGATTATAAAGAAACCTCGCTCCACCTTTCGCCCTCTAAGTTCGAAACCTATGCAAAATGCCCCTTTTCCTTCTTTGGACAATACGTTCTCGGTCTTCAACGTAAGAAGAATAACGAATTTTCTATGTCCGAAATCGGTAATTTTATACATAAAATTCTCGATATGTTTATGCGCTCCTGCGTTGTCGAGGGTAAGTTTGTAACACCTACCGAGGAAGAACGTAAATTAAGGGTAAAATCGCTCTCGGAGCAATATCTTACAAGCTTTATCGGCGAAGAGGCAAAGCAGGATAAGCAGTTTATGCATATTTTCGGAAATATGGTAAAAACTGCCGATTTTGTTGCTTCTAACCTTTGCGATGAATTTTCAACAAGTAAATTCGTGCCTACGGGCTTTGAATTTAAAATAGGTCTTACCGATAACCCCGATATCCCCGCTATCCAATTCGATTGCGAGGGTAAAAAGGTTTATCTTCGCGGTTCTATCGACCGTGTCGATACCTACGTTAAGGACGGCGTAACCTACGTTAGAATTGTCGATTATAAGACCTATTCAAGAACCTTCTCTATCGAAATGGTAATGCAAGGTATGGAAACCCAGCTTCTCCATTATCTCTTTGCATATTGTAATAAAACAAATTCCGTTCCCGCGGGTGCGCTTTACCATATAGTAACGCTACCAAACGTTCAAATTAAGGGCGACGAAAGCCCCGAAAAGATAAAAACAGAGCTCGAAAAGGCGCTAACGCGTAACGGCATTTTGCTTAACGACGAAAGCATTTTATATGCTATGAGCCCCGATTTATCATATATCCCCGTTAAATTCGTAAAAACTTATAATTCGCTTCAATACAAGGGCCTTTGCGATAGCGAGCAATTTAAAC
>JAZRTL010000005.1:0-4297 GCA_045652025.1 Eubacteriales bacterium | reverse complement strand
AGGTAGGGTCCCAAGCGGTGTATCCGCGTGCTTCGAAGGTCGCGCGCAAGCCGCCCGAGGGGAAGCTGGATGCATCCGGTTCGCCCTTTATTAGCTCCTTGCCCGAAAACTCCATAATTACCCCGCCCTTATTATCGGGGGTAACGAAGCTATCGTGCTTTTCGGCAGTAATACCCGTCATCGGTTGGAACCAATGGGTATAATGCGTTGCGCCGTTTTCGATTGCCCAATCCTTCATTGCCTCGGCAACGACGTTAGCAACGGTAATATCCAAATCGTCGCCACGCTGGATGGTAGATTTTATTGATTTATACACTTCTTCGGGAAGGCGTTTCTTCATTACCTCGCGGTTAAACACCAAAGAACCGAAAATTTCGGGTATATTGGTCATAGATTATCCTCCGACGGATAAATTTTAAATCGTTTAATTATAATTCATTATAACAATAAAGTCAAGAAAAACGGCAATTATTGTTGTTTAAGAATGCAATTTGTCGTAAAGATTTTTAATTTCTTCTGCAAAACCCTTTATTGAATAATCGTTATAAGGGTGAACACCCACGCTGAATTTATCCTTTAATGGCAACGTCCAGCTATTAGGTATATTATTTGCACCAAGCAACGCGCCCATTACCGAGCCGACGGTTGCGCCATTACAATCGGTATCCAGCCCACATTCAACCGAAAACACAACCGCTTCGGCAAAATCGTTTTTATATCGCATTATTGCGGCAATACAGAAGGCGGCATTATTTATTGTGTGAACGTTATGATATTTCTTTGCCCTCTCGACAAGAGTTTCGCGCAATTCCTCGCGGGAAATATTAGATTCGGCAAGCTCTTTTGCAAAAACCGCTTCTTCATAAAAACGGCTCTTTTTGGGGACAAGCGCAAGTGCGGTATTAAAGCACTTGGTTAAATCCTTTTCGGTAAAAGCCGCGGCGATTAACGCGGCAAAGAACATTTCCCCGTATATTCCGTTTTTCACATGGCTGAAATATGCATCGCTATGCGCCATTTTTGCAGCAAGCTTGGGCATTCCCGCCGCAAGATAGCCAAATGCATCGGCGCGAATTTGGGCGCCTATCCATTCGCGATAGGGATTTAGGTAGCTGTTTACCCTTTCCTCTCTTAATACCTCGGTGGGATTTTTAGGATCTTCCCATTGAAAGCAATCGTCAAGATTAATAAAATTAAGATAGGATTGCAGTTCGGCGGTATAAATAACGTGAGCGGGAACCCTCGCAAGCCAATGCTTACCAACATCCCAAGAATTGAAGTTAATTCCCTTTTGCTTAACCAACAAGTAGTTAAGCACGGTGAAGCGAGTGTCGTCATCGATAGGCATTCCGCAAATTTTTTCGTCGGTTGCTGCGCCCTCGTTGCGTCGATCGCCCGAAACGGTGGGAAAATAGGAAGCTATTGGGTATTTACCCGCTATCTTATACCAATCGATTATTTTTTCGGAACTCCACGCCTCGCAGGGCTGACCGAGCGCGCATCCGATGCATCTTCCCAGCCACGCGCCGTGGAAATAATCCAAATCGATATTTGAATATTCTCCGTCAGGAATAGTATTTATATCGCTTTTAGAAAAAATCTCGTCTAATTCCGTGGGCTCATCATATACAAAATCGCTATCCATCGGAAGCTCGCACAGCTCGGCATAGATTGCATCAAGCGATTTCCTATCCCTTTCGTCGATTTTATCGATTCTTTCGCGCCAAGCTTGTTTATTTATTAATCTTCCCTCTTCCGAGAGCTGTGTTAATTCGTCAATTATAAGAACCTTCTGCTTTGCTGCGCCCGACACAACGGCACCTCCGAATTTATTATTTGGTTTGATGGTAACACAGCAAAAAAGTTTTTTCAACGGTTATTTGTATTTTTTTATCTTCAAACGGTAAAAATAGTTATACAAACTAAAAAACGGAGGTTTTAGGAATGTCACCGAAGGAATTACTTTATATTGAAGATGCGCTCGGACACACCCAACAGATTAAAAAGGTTTGCACCGACTTTTCTTCGCAGTTGGGAGATACCGAGCTTAGCAATTTCTTGCAACAGCTTGCCCAAAAGCAACAACAAACCTTTAACAGCTTTTACAACCTACTTTAAGGAGAAGATTATGCAGGATCAAGTTATTATGGACAACGTTCTTACAAGCATTAAGAACGCTTGTGATATTTTTATGCACGGCACTATCGAATCGCCCACTCCCAACGTAAACAGCACCTTTAAGCAGGCGCTTAACGATTGTCTTTGTATGCAAAAGGACATTTATGCGAAGATGCAGGCAAAGGGCTGGTATCCCGTTGCCCAAGCCGAACAGCAGCAAATTCAGCAAACCAAGCAAAAATACGCAAACAGCTAATCCGCATCGGAACGCGCGCGTTTTTAAGGTTTAATAACAAAAAGACTTCTGTTTTTCACAGAAGTCTTTTTTCGTTAGATATACATACCGTTGGTGAACTGTGTAGGAAGTCCTTCGGCATAGATATGGGACGTATCCGAAAGGGCAAAAACCTGTGGCGTTGTATAGCCATCCTTATGGTTGGGGAAGTTGATTATTGTAACGCCGGTATGGTTAATTGTAAAGGTTCCCCAAAACTCGATAGGATTAATACCGAGCAAGTGCGAAAGCCAAGTAGTGCCCGCTCCGTAATGGCAGAACACCGCTACGCGCTCGTAGGGCGGGTTGATTATTTTATACTTTAAATCCTCGCGCTTATATCCGAGCGTTTCCATAAATTCGTCCGAGGATTTTATCATATTCTCGTAGCCCTCTTTTGCGCGGGTTTCGCAGAAGGGATACGCCTCGTACCATTTATCGCCGAGCGCAATCGCTTCCTTTTTCTTAAATCTTGTGGGATTTATACCGAACGACCAGCTCCAACCGCCGTTACGCTCGGGGTCGTTAAAGCCGAAATATTCGCCAACGTGCGCTTCGCTAAGCCAATCGAGAATTTCGGGAGTTTTGCCCAAAAGCTCGCAGGTGGGTTGAGCGGTCATTTGCGCTCTTATCATAGGCGAGGAGTAGATTTTATCGAGCCCGTGTTGAGCCATTCTCTTGCCCAACGCTTCGGCTTGGCGCTTACCCTTTTCGGTTAGCGAATCGGGGTCGTAGATAGGGTCTGCATGACGGATTACGTATAATAACATAGCTTTTACCTCTATTTAGATTCAATAATATAAAAATAAGACGAAGTCGGAGAATTGATTATTCTAAACTTTGCACAACAATATTCGCGCCTATCGAAGCGGGAAAGCATTTCGTTAATAAGCTCTCCTTCGATTTCGCCCTCCTCGTGCCCCGGATAGACGGCGATAAGCAAAATTCCGTCCTTATCCAAAAGCTCGATAGCGCTTTCGATAGCTTTTAGCGTCGTTTCCCTTTTGGTTGTGATAGCTTTATCGCCTCCGGGAAGATAGCCAAGGTTGAACATACCTGCTTTTATTGGAGTTTTTATATATTCCTTGGCGTTATGGTGAGAATCGCAAATAAGCTTGTAATTACTTGGCGCGTTATTCTCTAAAAGGCGTTTTTCGGTGCTTTCCAATGCACTTGGTTGGATATCAAATGCATAAACAAACCCGTCCTTGCCAACCGTTTGGGAAAGGAAAAGCGTATCGTGCCCGTTGCCCATTGTGAAATCGGCGGCAATATCGCCTTTTTTAAGATGCTGTAATATAAAGGATTTTTCTGTTGCAAGAATATCGAGCATAAGAACTCCTTAAAACACAAGGAGGCCTTATGACCTCCTTATAAAATTATTTATTAAGGTAAACTCTTTCCTTGGTTTTGCCGCTCTTATAGATAGCACAAACCATTTCCATAGTTTTATATGCACTTTCAACGGGGATGAACATTTCCTCGCCCGAATCAAGACATTCATAGAAATTATTAATTTGCTTGCAATGGTTAACGCCCCAATAGGACTTAACGTTGCCGTAGCCGAAATCCTCGTTAGGACGGTCTGCCTCGAAAACTCTGCCATCGTTCATCTTGATAAGTGCACGATCGCTTTCGAGTTCTGCTACGCCGTTTTCGCAATGAAGCTCAACGTAAACGTCGGCATCGTAACCATAGTAGTTAATTGCATGGAAGTTTGCAAGCACGCCGTTTTCGAACGCGATGCAGCCCTCTGCGGTATCCTCTACGTCGATTTTAGCATGACCGCGGTTTGCGATAGTAGCATCTACGTAGTTGATGGGAGAATCGATAAGGTAGCGCATAAGGTCAAGGGTATGGATTGCTTGGTCGATAATTACACCGCCGCCTTCCTTATCCCAAGTG
>JAZRTL010000004.1:0-1182 GCA_045652025.1 Eubacteriales bacterium | reverse complement strand
GGTAACTACGTAACTCTAACTAACCTAAAGGACGAGGATATCGAGCGTATTATAAAAATGCGAATTTCGCCGATAAATATTTCGGTCCATACCACTAACCCCGAGCTAAGAGTTAAAATGCTTCGTAATAGGTTTGCGGGGGAATGCTTGCGCTATATAAAAATGCTTGACGATGCGGGTATATCGCTTAATTTGCAATTTGTTCTTTGCCGTGGTGTTAACGATGGTAAAGAGCTCGTTCGCTCGCTTACGGACGTTTCGGGTCTTAATAATATCGAAAGTGTAGCCGTTGTTCCAAGCGGACTAACGGGGCATCGAGAGGATTTGTATCCGCTTGCCCCCTTCGATAGTGAAAGCGCGCTCGAGGTAATTAATATCATTAACGAATTCGGCGATAAATGGCTTGGCGAAAAGGGCTCTCGCTTGGTCTATCCGTCGGATGAGTTCTTTTTGCTTTGTAATAAAGAAATTCCCGGCGCGGAATATTACGAGGGATATCCCCAGCTGGAAAACGGCGTCGGTATGATAAGAAGCGATACCGATGAATTTCTTGAATGTCTTGAAAATGAACGGGAAATAGAGTATAATAGAAATATAACGATGGTAACGGGCGAGGCCGCTTACGGTTTTATTTCCTCGCTTGCCGAAATGGCAATGCAAAAGAATAAAAATCTAAAGGTCAACGTTCGTGCCGTAAAAAATAACTTTTTTGGCGGTAGCGTTACGGTAACAGGCCTTGTTACCGGCGGCGATATAATCGATCAGCTAAAGGGAAGTGATCTTGGCGACGAGCTAATCGTTCCCGAGGTAATGCTCCGCGCCGAGAGGGATTTGTTTTTAGATAACGTTTCGCTTAAAGACGTAGAGGAAGCGCTTGGCGTAAAGGTTTCGGTTTCCTCGCGCGGCGGATATTCTATCTGCGAATCTATGCTCGGTATTTGTTAGAACGCTTGCGCTAAAGGCGCGGACGTTCTTATGAAAGGATGATAAATATGTCAAAATGCACCATAGCCGTTGTCGGCAGACCTAACGTCGGCAAAAGCACGTTTTTTAACAAAATAGCAGGCGAGCGCATTTCTATCGTCGAGGATACCCCCGGCGTTACACGCGACCGTATTTATTGTGATGTTGAATGGAACGGAAGACAGCTGCTGTTTATTGATACCGGCGGTATCGAGCCGA
>JAZRTL010000003.1:0-5515 GCA_045652025.1 Eubacteriales bacterium | reverse complement strand
TAACCGTTTTGGGATATGGAAGAATCGGAAGTTATCTTTCAAATATACTTCATTGTCTGGGAGCAAAGGTCACCGTGGTGGCTCGTAGCTCGAAAAGCAGAACGCTGGCGGAGATTTCGGGCGTTTGCGCGGTGGGCTTTGACGATTGCGAAGCACCGCTAACGCGCGCGGATATGGTTTTTAACACCGTACCCGAAAAGATTTTTGGCGAAAGAGAGCTTTCTGCCATACGCTCGGGGAGAACGATAATTGACCTTGCATCGCTCCCCGGCGGCGCGGATGAGGAGGAATGCAGAAGGCATAAAATCCTTTTAATACGCGCGCTCGGCTTACCGGGCAAGGTTGCGCCCGAAACGGCGGGCAAGGCGGTTTTCGAAACGGTCCTTCGTTTATTATTCGATCGGGGGATTAGGTTATGAAGATTTTATTTGCAATGTGCGGCTCGTTTTGTACCCATAAGCACGCCTTGGAGCAGCTAAAGCAGCTCGCACCGAACAACACCGTTGTTACGGCGGTTTCGGAAGTTTGTAAGCGCACCGACACCCGCTTCGGCAGAGCGGATACGCTTTTGGAGATGCTAACCGTAATTTCGGGCAGCAAGCCGATAACGACGATAGATGCCGCCGAGGCGATAGTTACAAGAGGCGGGTTTGATGCCGTTATAGTTTCGCCCTGTACGGGCAACACGCTTGCAAAAATCGCCTCGGGCATTACCGACGGAGTTGTTACGATGTGCGTTAAAGCCCAGCTTCGCAACCAAAAGCCGATAGTTATTGCGCTGGCGACGAACGACGGCTTGGGCGCTAATTTAAAAAACGTTGCCACCGCGCTCGATAAAAAGAACGTCTATTTCGTTCCGTTTGGGCAGGACGCGCCAAGCGAAAAGCCAAGCTCGCTTATTTGCGATTTTACCCTGCTTCGACCAACGCTGGAAAAGGCGCTTTGCGGCGAGCAAATACAGCCGATATTGCTAAAATAAAATGCCACCTAAGGATATGCTTTCCGTACGGCGATTTGCCCTACGGGAGCATATCTTGTTTTTTGGGGTTAACTTTATCGCCCGACCTACTACATATACCGCTCGACAGAGTTTTACAAGCAATCACGTTTTTGGCACTTCTTCGCCACAACCGCTAAAATAATAGGTGGTATTGGGCAATAAAATTTTGCAAATACTATTGACAATTAGAAAAAACGGGGTATAATAAAGTTGAAATTAGCAATCGACAAGCAAGAGTGCTAAAACTTTTAAAAGGAGCGACGTATGGAGCTTAACGAACGCAAAAAAGCGATATTGCGATCTGTTATAGATGCATATATCGCAACGGGCGAGCCGGTCGGCTCGAAATATCTTGCAACCGATTTTAACGTTTCAAGCGCAACCATCCGCAACGAGATGAGCGACCTTGAGGAGATGGGCTACCTTGTTCAGCCCCACACCTCTGCGGGCAGAGTACCTACCGCAAAGGGCTACCGCACCTACGTTGAAAACCTTATGGGCAGATATTATCTGGCTATGGAGGAGGTTGAGGTGCTTGACGAGGTTATAGAGCATAAGCTACAAGAAATGTCGAAGCTTATGGAGGAAGCGAGCCACGCTATCGGCGAGATAACAAACTATACCTCCTTTGCATTCATCGGCGGAACGGGTAGCGAGGCAGACCGTTACGAAACGCTTTATATCGATGACCACAACTTTTTGTTGGTTATGATATGTAAGGACGGCACGGTGCGCTCCAGACAGGTTAAAACAGGGGAGCAAATAACCCCTACGGTTATCGAAACGGTTAAAAACGCGCTTAACAAATGCTTTGTCGGCTTAACGATAGATCAGGTTAACCTTAATACCGTTCTTGAGTTCGAAAACGAGATGGGCGAGCATAAATCCTTTGCAACTATGTTGCTTAGGGTTATTAACGAGATGTTTAACTCCTTCGATAGCGAAAAGGTTCACGTCGACGGTGTTACAAAGCTTCTTTCCCACCCCGAATTCTTTAACGTTGCAAAGGTCCAAAGCGTTCTTTCGATGATAGAGGAAAGAAAGCGTTTTTCGGAATTGATGAAAAAGGCGGTTCCCGGTCAAACGAGCGTTATCTTTGGCGAGGAGGCAGAGGGCATTGCCCCCGCCGGCACGGGATTTGTGTTCCATCCTATAACGATGGGCGGTAAGGTTGTCGGCGCAATAGGCGTTATCGGCCCCAACCGTATGGACTATAAAAAGGTTATCGCCTCGCTTAATTATTTTGCAGAGGGATTAACCGGAACAATGCTTCCGAGCGTTGACAAAACAAACGAGCTTTTAATAGGAGAAGGAAATGGCAAACGAACAGACGAATAATACTATGGACGGTGTTGAAGAAACCGAAATAGAAACCAACGAAGCCGAGGCAACGAAGGAAGAGCCCGCCACGAAGCAAACACAAAAGGAGCTCGAATCTGTTAAAGCGGAGCTTGCCGAAAGCAACGAAAAATATCTTCGCTTGGCGGCGGAATATGATAACTTCCGCAAGAGAAGCGCAAAGGAAAAGGCGGATGCTTATAACGATGCATACAGCGATGCGATAAAGGCGTTGCTTCCGCTTGCAGACAGCTTGGATAAAGCGCTTGAATTCAACCCCGAGGACGAAGGCATTAAGGCACTTTGCAAATTGTTAACCGACACGTTTGCAAAAATCGGCGTTACGGCTATCGAATCCGACGGCAAGGAATTCGACCCCAACTTCCACAACGCGATTATGCACGAGGAAGACGAAGCCAAAGGCGAAAACGTAGTCGTCCAAACCTTCCAAAAGGGCTATATGCTCGGCGAAAAGGTTATCCGACACGCGATGGTTAAGGTTGCAAACTAAATTTGTTTTAAAAAATTTCAATTATATAAAGGAAGGTAATTATTATGGCTAAAATTATTGGTATCGACCTTGGTACAACAAACTCTTGTGTTGCCGTTTATGAAGGCGGCGAACCCACCGTTATTCCCAACGCGGAAGGCGGCAGAACAACCCCTTCGGTTGTTGCATTCTCCAAAACCGGCGAAAGAATGGTCGGTCAGGTTGCAAAAAGACAAGCAATCACCAACCCCGACAGAACCGTTATCTCTATCAAGAGAGAAATGGGCACTTCTTATAAAGTAGATATCGACGGCAAGGGCTACACTCCCCAAGAAATCAGCGCGATGGTGCTCCAAAAGCTTAAGAGCGATGCAGAAACCTATCTCGGCACAACCGTAACCCAAGCGGTTATCACCGTTCCCGCTTACTTCTCGGATGCACAGCGCCAAGCGACCAAGGACGCGGGCAAGATTGCGGGCTTGGACGTTCTTCGTATTATCAACGAGCCCACCGCGGCGGCTCTTGCTTACGGTCTTGATAAGGATATCGACCAAAAGGTTATGATTTACGACCTTGGCGGCGGTACCTTCGACGTATCTATTCTTGAAATCAGCGAAGGCGTATTTGAGGTTCTTTCCACCTCCGGCGATACAAAGCTCGGCGGCGACGACTTTGACGAAAAGATTATTAACTGGATTGCGGAAACCTTTAAATCCGAATCCGGCATTGACCTTAGAAACGACAAAATGGCTATGCAGCGTCTTAAGGAAGCGGCAGAAAAGGCAAAGATTGAGCTTTCGGGTATGATGAGCACCAACATCAACCTCCCCTTCATTACCGCAGACGCTACCGGCCCCAAGCACTTCGATGCTACTCTTACAAGAGCTAAGTTCGACGAGCTCACCCGCGACCTTGTTGAAAGAACTATGACTCCCGTTAAGCAAGCGCTTAGAGATGCAGGTCTTCAGCCCTCTCAGGTGGATAAGGTTCTTCTCGTCGGCGGTTCCACAAGAATTCCCGCGGTTTACGATGCGGTTAAGAACTTCATTGGCAAGGAACCCTTTAAGGGCATTAACCCCGACGAATGCGTAGCTGTCGGCGCGGCTATCCAAGGCGGCGTTCTTGGCGGCGACGTTAAGGACCTTCTCTTGCTCGACGTTACTCCCCTTTCGCTCGGTATCGAAACCTTGGGCGGTGTGTTCACCAAGATTATCGACAGAAACACCACCATCCCCGTACAGAAGAGCCAAATCTTCTCTACCGCAAGCGACGGTCAACCCTCGGTTGAAATTCACGTTCTTCAGGGCGAACGCGAAATGGCGGCTAACAACACTACTCTCGGCAGATTCTCGCTCGATGGTATTGCACCCGCTCCCAGAGGCGTTCCTCAGATTGAGGTTTCCTTCGATATCGACGCTAACGGTATCGTTAACGTTAAGGCGACCGACAAGGGCACCGGCAAGGAACAGCACATCACCATTCAATCCTCCAGCAATATGAGCAAGGAAGCGATTGACGCGGCTATCCGCGATGCAGAAATGCACGCAGAAGAGGACAAGAAGCGCAAGGAAGCTGTTGAAACCAAGAATATGGCAGAATCGCTTATTTTCCAATGCGAAAAGACTATGGAAGAAGCAGGCGACAAGCTTACCGATACAGATAAGCAGCCCGTTAAGGACGCTATCGAAAAGCTTCGCTCCAGCGTTGCTTCGGACAACACCGATGCAATTAAGGCAGACACCGATGCACTTCAAAAGGCAGTTTACGAAATAAGCGCTAAGCTTTACCAACAAAACCAAGGCGGCGACCCTAATTGCGCGGGCGGCTGCGGCGGTGATTGCGGCGGCGATTGCGGCGGTAACGGTAACGGCGGTAACGATTTTTACGATGCCGACTTCACAGATAAATCCGAAAACTAATTTAAGATAACCGAAAAGAGAGACGTTTTTTACGTCTTTCTTTTCGCGGATATAAGAGGAACCAATTATGGCAGAAAAACGAGATTGCTACGAGATACTCGGAATTGGCAAATCGGCAAGCGACGACGAAATTAAAAAAGCTTATCGCAGAATGGCGAAGCAATATCACCCCGATGCAAACCCCGGCAACAAGGAAGCCGAGGATAAGTTTAAAGAGGTTAACGAGGCGTATTCTATCCTTTCCGACCCCGATAAAAAGGCAAACTACGACCGTTTTGGATATGCAGGTGTTGATCCTTCCGCAGGCGGCGGTGGTTTTGGCGGCGGATTTTCGGGCGGTGGCTTTGGCGGCGGCTTTGATATGGGCGATATCTTCGATATGTTCGGCGGTATGTTCGGTGGTGGCGGAAGAAGCACCCGCGCCAACACGCCTATGCGCGGCGACGACGTTGGAATTAGAATTACTATCGATTTTAACGAAGCTGTTTTCGGTTGCAAAAAGGACGTTTCCTTTGCAAGAACCGAGCGTTGCGCGGATTGCGGAGGAAGCGGCGCGGCAAAGGGCACGAGCGCCCAAACCTGCCGTAAATGCGGCGGCAGAGGCAGTATAACCGTTCAAAAGCGCACTCCATTCGGTATGATGCAAAGCACTCAACCCTGTGATGAATGCGGCGGCAGAGGCAAAACTATCGAAACACCCTGTAAGGAATGTCGCGGAAGCGGTAACGTTCGCAGAAACAAAACCTTGGAAAGTCGGAGGCCAAGCGG
>JAZRTL010000002.1:0-1095 GCA_045652025.1 Eubacteriales bacterium | reverse complement strand
CAAAAGAAGAGCTCCTTTGGAAAATAAGAACCTCGCTTGCGGGCAGAGCTACCGAGGTTATCTATTACGGCGCGGGCGGTCTTACAACCGGCGCAAGCTCGGATTTAGACCATGCCAGCCAAATCGCAAGGTTAATTATCGGCAATTTCGGTATGGACGAGGATTACGGACTTATTAGCATCGGTGCAAAAGCAGATGACGAATGCTTGGCTGACGTTCGTAAGAGAGCCAACGCGCTTCTTAAGGAGCAATTCCAAATCGTTCTTGAAATTATTAACCAAAATAAAGATGCTATCGATAAGCTTGTAAACCGCCTTATCGAAAAATTCGATATGGACGATACGGAAATCGAAGCAACGCTCAAAGGAGTTTCGCGTCCCGAATAAGTTCATTAAAGAAAGGGTAGCTTATGTTGAATATATGTTGTCAAAATATGGAGGAAACGTCAAAATTTGTCAGTTCGCTTCCTATCTGCACGGCAAAGTGGCTGTTTATTATATCGGCGCTTATAGTTTTCGTTCCGATTATCGCTTGGATTTTAAAGCGTGTGGCAATGTGGCTTGTATGCAAAAAAAACAAAGCGGGCTCTAACCGAAAACGCTTGTTCTGCCTTACCTTGCTTGCTTTTTTGGGAACTGTTTTACTAAAAATTATCGTTTCCTGCAACCTGCCCGATAATTCCTCGCTCGGAATTTTGGGACATATTACAACCGTAACGCTAATGTCCTTTATGTCGCTTAGCGGTAACGAAAATGCGGTCCTTCACATAAAGACTCTTTCGGAGGTTGCCGCCGAATGCTTTGGCGAATCGGCTTGGACGGAATTTTTTGTCGGCTACGCTTCGATATTGGACGTTCTTGCTCCCGTCTTCGGTTGCGCGTTCTTGTTCGAATTGTTGCTTAAATATTTCCCTAAGCTAAAGCTATGGACGGCTGTTCTGAACCGCCATTACTACTTTAGCGAGCTAAACGAGCGCTCGCTCGCGCTTGCCGAAAGTATCGTTAAAAAGAGCGAGGGTTGGGTTTTCCGCCCCTTGCTTATCTTTACCGATACCTATGTCGATGACGAAAGCGAAATAAGCTCCGAGCTCTATTT
>JAZRTL010000001.1:0-2024 GCA_045652025.1 Eubacteriales bacterium | reverse complement strand
CGAAACGTCGTCCTTTAGCGAATTCAGATATTCACAAACCTTTTCGTTTGCCGCCTTAACGAGCTCGTTATAATCGTATTTATCTAAAACGCGCTTTGCCGCGAGCATATATTCGCGGTAGTGGGGCAAGCAGAAATAGCGAACCGAGGAGAACGCCTCTCTAAAATCCTTTTCCTCGGTATAGAGATAAGCGGCGGTGGTGAACATTTTGGATATTTTATCCTCTATCCTCTCGCAAACGTAACAGCTTTCCTCCAAACGCTCGATACGCTCAACGCTTTTCGCCGCAATATCACGCGAGAAGATGTTACCCGTTGTAATTTCCTTTTTAAGCGAATCGAGATGGCTCTCGAGCATAAGACCTAGACCCAAGCGGTTCTTCATTCCAAACATTTTTGAATAATGTCGCGAGCAAAAGCCCAAGCGGTTTGTTTTTTGGCGAATGTCCGGCTCCATCATAGAAGCGCCCAAAATAATTTCCAATTCGTCCTTTTCTAACTTTGCGCGGAGCGCGCAAAAGGGGCAACCGTCGCCGTGGGTTCCAAACGCCTCGGTAACGGGTATTGTATATATATGTTCCTTCAATGCCTTAACTCCTTTTTTTAGTTAACTACATCTTACCACATTTTTTATTTAATTACAAGGTGGAAAAATTTTATGAAGCTCCAAAAAACCGAAAGCGGTCTTTTAATTAGCGAACTTTCCAACTTCGACCCGTTCGTTTCCTGCGAATGCGGTCAATGCTTTCGCTTTGAAAAAATTACCGAGCGCGAATATTCGCTTATCGCCCGCAACAAAAAGCTTTATATTATAAAGGAAGAGGGCGGTTGGCTTTTTAGAGATATGGAGATAGATGAATTTAAAGCCGATTTCGTTAGCTATTTCGATTTAGAGCGCGATTACGGCGGAATTATTAAGGGCTTTTCCTGCGACGCGACCGTTACCAAGGCAGCTTCTATTTGCGACGGAATTCGTATTTTTAGGCAGGACCCTTGGGAAACGCTTATTTCCTTTATTATCTCCCAAAACAACCGTATTCCGAGAATACAAAAAATAATAAATTCGCTTTGTGAATTACTTGGCGAGCAAAAGGACGGATTTTATTGCTTCCCCTCCCCCGAGAAAATCTTAAACGCGGGTATTAGCGGGCTTGCGCCGATAAAATGCGGGTTCAGAGATAAATATATTATCGATGCCGCGCAAAAGGTCGCAAGCGGCGAAATTAGCTTAGATGAAATTGCAAAAATGGGTTATTTACCCGCGCTAGAGGAGCTTAAAAAAATAAAGGGCGTTGGCGATAAGGTTGCCAACTGCGTTTTGCTTTTTGGGTTTGGCTATTACGAGGCGTTCCCGATAGATACTTGGATGAAGCAGATTATAGATAAATATTACCCGAACGGCTTAGACCCAAAGGATTTCGGGGCTTACGCGGGCATTGCCCAGCAATATCTTTTCCACTATGAACGAAATATTGCGGAGAACGAAAAATGAAGCTTTTAAATATTATTGCACGGGTGCTGTTACCGCTTTTCGTAATATGCCTACCCTTTGCCGTTGCGGCTTATATTACAGGGAACAGCTTGTTAACAATCTTAACTTTAATTGTTGGCGGAGTGGCGGTTTGGGTATATGCAAAAAACCTTCACCGCGTTGATTTTGACCCGAACAACAGCTACCAAAAAGCAATCTTTTGCTTGATTGCCGCGGTTTTAATGCTTTTTTCCTTCTTCCTTTGCGCCGTTAGTATAGAGGACGAATGGGTTTTCGATTACCCCTTAACAAAGCCCGTTGACAGCTACGGCTGCTACCCCCAAACCTTCGATGCATTCCAAAAGGGACAGCTTAATATCGATACCGATTACGACCTTTCGGTGCTTGAAAAGCTCGAAAACCCCTATAACACCGCCGAGCGAAGAAAAGCCACGGGCGAAAAGTTTGGCGTTTTATGGGACAGAGCATACTACGAGGGTAAAATATATTCCTATTTTGGCGTTGCGCCGATATTTTTGGTCTATTACCCCTTT